>JAMCYA010000017.1 GCA_023473845.1 Patescibacteria group bacterium | reverse complement strand
CGGCAATCATTTTAAATAAAATTGACCTGCTTTCCCAGCAAGAATTGGAAGGGAAATTGACCCAGCTGAGAAATAGGCTCCCCGATATCGATATCGTTTCAACCAGCGCTAAAACCGACGAAGGGCTTAATGAGTTAAAGAGCTGTCTCGCCAAAGGCAAAACGTATTGTTTCCTTGGTTCGTCCGGAGTTGGCAAGTCGTCATTAATCAATAAATTACTTGGCGAAGTCGTAGTAAAAACCGGGGATATTAGTTCCTATTCAGGCAGAGGCAAGCATGTTACCACAGGCAGGCAAATGTATTTTTTGGAAAACGGCGGAATCGTGATTGATAATCCGGGCATGCGCGAAGTCGGGATGGCTGATTCCAGCCAAGGAATTGATACTTTTTTTGACGAAATTACCGCCTTAGCCCAAAGATGTAAATTTACTGACTGCACCCATACTCACGAACCAGGCTGCGCAGTTTTACAAGCGGTAAAATCGGGCAGCCTGGACGGAGAGAAGCATTCCAATTATCTCAATCTCAAAAGGGAAGCCAATTTCAATGAGATGAGCGATGTTGAAAAAAGAGAAAAAAACCGTCGGTTCGGGAAGTTTATAAAGAAGGCAAAGAAAGAGTTAAAAGATTTCGGGCATAAAAATTTTTAATATTTAGCTAAATTTCTGCCACAGATTTTTCATGTAAGCCTTATCGGATAATACGGCTATAATGCTATTATGATTGGGGAGTCATACAAAAGGCACCTGTTAAATACAGGTGTTTTTTGTTATCCTATGGGCATGGGAATTTCAAGAACAAAATTTATTATCCTTTTTCTAATTTCTGGGTTCGCTTTTCTTTTTATTACTACTTCACTTTTGGGAACTACTGGCCCCCGAGGCTTCCCTCAGCCCCCCGACTCTATCCTCAGGACGGGCAGCGACTCACCAATAGCCTGGAAGAGTGCCATATCCGCATTTATAATACCAATTAAAATTGTTTTGATAGGGCCTTTGTTGCTGCCTAGTATTAATTTCTTGAAAGAAGATCCGCCGCCCCCATTTGTTGCCATCTATCTCATTTTCTATTGGACTATCCTCGCCTTAATTATTTATTATCTCATCGGGAAGTTAAAACGCTTTCGGCTGAGTTAAATAATAACCTTTTCCCCGTAATGTTTTTTATACGGCCACCTGTCTGGGTCGGTTAATCCCCAATTCTTGGGGGGCTTACACGGCAGATGACGTCGGAACCTGAAGAGCGTATAATAAAAATACGCAAAGGTCGTAAATAAAAGCCTAACTTAAAAATATGGTAAAAGGAAATTTTATTGGTGCAGCGATTGTCGCAATAATCTACACGGTTTATATTATATGGAAGCCCCTTCCAACACGCTTGCAAACCGTACTTTCCCTAGTGGTTTTGAATGTTTTGACCATTGTGTTGATGTCGCTTGCATTTAAATAAACCAACTAAATGCGACTTTGTGCTGTAAGGGATGGGGTGTTAATATTCTTTACCTTCCGCAATCTTGGTTTTGGCTGGGTTGAGCCACTAAAGTGGCAGAAAAATGCCTCAAATGTTAAAAATGTAAAATAAACGTATGCTTAAAAAAACAATTTCCACTGGTATGGTGCACAAATTGCCGGCGGACTTACAAAAAGCGATTGCTTCCGCCCCAAAAGCCAGAGCGGTTTGGGACATTATTACCCCTTTGGCAAAAAATGAATGGATTTGTTGGGTTACCTCGGGCAAAAAAGCGGAAACGCGGGGTATCAGGATTGGAAAAGCGCTGTCCAAGCTTGGAAGCGGCATGCACCGGCCGTGTTGCTGGGCCGGCTGCCCGCACCGCTAAAAAAATAGACCCTTGCCAACCGGAGCCATAAAAGCACCCTTTAATCAGGGTGTTTTCGTTTAGTGCGGATTAAGAAACGGAGCCTGGTCAATGCCGTTTAACGGAAGCAGGTGAAATATGCTAAGATTTATATAATATTTTTAATTTAAGAAAGGTTGATCTTTATGTTTAGAACTAAAAAAATATTTGTTGTATTTGCCCTGAGTGCCTTACTTGCTGCAGGTTGCAATAAGACTGTCAGCAACAGCCAAAACAATGCCGCACCCCAATCGCCGGGCGGCAGCCAAAAGTTGGCTGACCAGCCTTATTACAAGTATGCGTATCTAATTTCCGGCGGGACATTAAGCCCGGAAGCCAAAAAAGCTTTAGCCGGCTTTTCTTTAGACAAAAAAACTTTAACAGACGGTAACCTACAAATTACCCTGACTGCACAAAAAGCCGAATACCATAACCAGCAGTACGTTTTGCATTCCGGCGAACAGCTCTATTTTATAGAAAAATTTCTTGCTGATGACAAAAGTGAAACCAACGAGGAAAAAAATATGAAAGATGATTCTGCCGTGGTTGTAGACAGCCAGGGCAACATTGTTGGGCAACCCACAGCTTGGACGCCAACCGCTACTTCAAGCCAACCCAGCAACCCGTAAAGGCTGATTTAGGGCGCGACAGCACACTTGTTTTTGTACGGGAGTGGAAGAAGGGGGTGGGCGGTTTTTGTACTTAAGGCCAGTCTGATTTACAAAGCGCTTAGGTCAATAGTTTGGTCCACCCGGAATTGGGATACAAAATCCGGTATATGGGACACGGTCAGGCTGGTGCCGCTGTAAGCATCTAGAGCTTTGGCAATAATTGGCAAATGCCTGAAATTGATATGATTGGTGGGCTCGTCCAAAATGAGCAGCCCGGGTTTCATAAGCATTAGCCGGCAAAAAGACAGCAGGCCTTTCTGGCCTTCTGACAGCGCGGCTATGGGTTGGTCTAAAAGTTTGCCGTCCAGCAAAAAACCGGCGGCCGCGGCTCGCAAAATGTGTTCGTCGTATTCCGCCATCACTTCCTTTAATGCATCAAAGGCTTTTTGTTGGAAATCGAAGTTGGAAAAGTCCTGTTTGTAATAGCCGATTTTAATATCCTTGGCTAGGGTAAAGCCTTCCCCCTGGCCCGAGGCAATTTTTTCCAGCAGGGTGGATTTGCCAATTCCGTTTGGTCCTGAAATGACCACATGGGTATTTTTCCGTAAAACCAGATTGACTGTTTTGCTGACTATGCCGTGGGGGCGGATGGCGGAGATGGAAGAAAACTCCATAACCTTGCCGTCAAAGAACGGACCAAAGTCCTGAGAGGGAATGGTAAACTGCCGAATGGTTTTGTCTTCCTGGCGGACAGATACGATTTCACTTTCAGCCTCTTCCGCCGCTTCCCGCATCCTTTTGGCCACAGCCCGGAGCTTGCCGCCTTTGTGCGCAAAGACTTCGGCCTGGGCCAGTTTTTCTTTTATCTGTGTTTGGGCCCGTGCGTTTTGTAAATTTTCGCGCTCAATCCGGTTTTTGATTTCCTCCACCACGTCAAAATAGTTGCCGCTGTAGGCCTCGACTTTTTTGGTGAAGACATCCAAATACAGCACGCCGTCCGAAAAAGCGTTCAAAAAATCTGCATCGTGGGAAATCACCAGTACGGTTTTTTCATACATCATCAAAAATCCGGTCAGGTGTTCGATTCCCGCTTGGTCCAGATTGTTGGTGGGTTCGTCCAATAGCAAAATATCGGGGTTCTGGATCAGCGCGTGGGCGAGCAGAAGCCTGGCTTGCTGGCCGCCCGAGAGCTTCCCAACTTTCCGGTCTAAAGGCAGGTCGACATTAACCACCCCGAATATTTCTTTAATCAGCTTGTCCAAGTTGTATTTTTTTTCCGCAAAAGCGGTGGCAAAGTAATCCCGTACGGACAATTCGGCCAGGTCTTGGGGCATAACCTGCCTGGCAATGGCTACGCTGGCATCTTTGGGAGTGCGGAAAATATTCCCTTCCTGGGGGGTAATCTCACCGGTGATCATTTTAAACAAGGTGGATTTGCCTGCGCCGTTTTGCCCCATGAGGGTTATTCGGCTGCCGGTGCGCACGCTGAAATTAACCTCGTCTAAAATAGGTTTGTTGTGGCTGAATTCAAAACTTACTTCAGAGAACCGTAAAATTACGCTGTCGTTGGCCATAAAATTTATAAAAAATCACCCCGCAATTGGGGTAAATTTGCATTGCAAGTATACCGGATTTTACTGCTTGGGTCAATAAACCGTAGGTTAGCCGGGGAGATGATTCGGATTAGGGTTGACAGCCGGTAAAAATTAGGTTATACTTAGATAATCTAACCTTTCGAACATCTAAGTACTAAGCATCAAAAAAGCAGGTATTATGAAACAAGAAAATACTATGGGCGAGATAATTCATTTCTTCTTCGGGGCTTTTAGGGCTATTAAATCCCAAATGGGTTTTGCCAGCCCTATTTTTCAGCTGCCCCTAGCCCAGATGGAGACTTTGCGGTTTATTGGCGAAAAGGAAAAAGTGCAGATGAAGGAAGTGGCTGATTATTTGGCAATTACCCCGCCCTCGGCAACGGTGATGGTGAATATTTTGGTGGATTTAGGCTACGTAGAAAGGCAGGCTGGCCGCCAAGACCGCCGGGCCGTGCGTTTGTCGCTGACAAAAAAGGGCAGGCAGATTCTGGAAAAAGCTGTGACGCAGCGTTGTCAAAGAATGAAAAAATTGCTCAGCAAACTGAACCAAAGAGAGCAGGCGGAACTGTTGGGCTTACTAAAAAAAATGAGCAAATAATTAACTAAAGATATAGAATGCAGAATTCGAAAAAACCTATTGTAGTAGCAGTTATCGGCGCGATCCTGATTCTGGCCGGAGGCGCGTATTTTAGCCAGGTGCTGAAAAAGAGGCCACAGTACGACTATGCCCCGGTAAAAAGAGCGGATATCCAGTTCGGGGTGAGCGCAGATGGAGCGGTTAAAGCGGCTCAGGACTTAAGCCTTTCTTTCCAGAGAAGCGGCAGCGTGGCGGACGTTAAAGTAAAAATCGGCGATGCGGTTAAAAAAGGCCAGGTGCTGTTGGCTTTGGACAACAAAGACGCAAGCGCCAGCGTTAGCCAGGCCAATGCGGCCGTCCAGGCCGCGCAGGCTGCGTATGAAAAAATATTAAACGGCGCGACCAGCGTGGATGTGCAGATGGCTCAGGTTGCTTTAGCGAATGCTAAAGCAGGCTTGGAAACCACCAAACAACAGCAGCAGGTGGCCGTGGACAATGCTTATAAATCTTTAGTGAATTCCGGCCTGGCTGCTTTGCCGGGCACGGGTAATATTGGCAGTGTGAACCCGATTATTACCGGCACTTATGTCGGCCAGGATCAGGGGCAGTACAATATCAGTTTGTCCGCAACCGGCAACGGGTTAAATTTCGTGGTAACTGGTTTGGAAAATGCCGCAGGCCTGGTTTCAGTTACACCTGTGCCTTTTGGTTCCAAGGGACTGTATATTCAGTTCCCGAATACGGGCGTGGCCGCGGGTAATACTTGGGTTGTGCCAATTCCCAATACTCAGGCAGCAACTTACATTACAAATTATAATGCCTATCAGGCCGCCGTGCAGACCCAGGCCAATGCGGCAGC
>JAMCYA010000028.1:1080-5514 GCA_023473845.1 Patescibacteria group bacterium | reverse complement strand
CACAGGTGATTTTTTTGAACGGGTCCAGGCTTTGGACGAGGCGGGGGCCGATGTGGTGGTGGTAGATACGGCCCACGGTAACAGCCGGCGGGTGATTGAGGCCGTGAAAAAAATCAAACAAGCCCTGCCGGAGTTGCAGGTGGTGGCCGGCAACGTGGCTGCCGCCGACGGGGTGACGGCTTTGGCCAAGGCCGGAGCTGATGCCATTAAGGTAGGCGTGGGGCCGGGCAGCATTTGCACTACGCGCATTGTGTCGGGTTTCGGCGTGCCGCAGCTGTCCGCAGTTATGGAATGCGTGGAAGCCGCCAGGAGTTACAAAGTGCCGGTAATTGCCGATGGCGGCATTAAGTTTTCAGGCGACATTGTGAAAGCCCTGGCTGCAGGCGCCAGCAGCGTTATGATTGGCAGTTTGTTTGCGGGCACGGAAGAGTCGCCGGGCGAAACCATTCTTTTCCAGGGCCGCCAGTTTAAGGCTTACCGGGGCATGGGTTCTTTGGGCGCCATGCAGCGCGGCAGCAAGGACAGGTATGGGCAGGAAAACGAAAGCAACCTTAACAAGCTGACTCCGGAAGGCATTGAAGGCCGGGTGGCATACAAAGGGCCGTTAAGCCAGGTGGTGGGCCAATTGCTCGGGGGTTTAAGGTCGGGCATGGGCTACTGCGGGGCGAAAAATATCAAAGAGCTGCAGGACAGAGCCAAGTTTGTTTCTATTTCATCGGCCGGCTTAAAAGAAAGCCACGTGCATGATGTGCAGATAACCAAAGAAGCGCCTAATTACCATTTGGAATAATAAAAAAATCCCCGCCTAAGCGGGGATTTTTATGGTTTTTTGACAATGGGAATATCCAGGTCGCGGACAAAGGTGGTTTTAACCCCCGTATTATTTTTTTCGTACTGCACCTGGTTTAAAAAAGCTTCGCTGATTTCAACGCCCCGGCCGGATTTCCACTGGGTGTCCGCGCCCGTTCTGAGCCCGGCGGTTTCTTTTTCCCAGAACTTGGGCGAGTTAGCGCCCGGATCCTGGATAGTGACAGTGGTTTTGCGGGGAGTGATGCGGACAGTGACGGCCACAGTTTTGCCTTTGTGTTCGGGCAAGACCGAAGCGGCAGCGACTTTTTTTGACCAGTCTTCCTCTTGTTCGCCGGAAGCTTTTTTCAGCCCCAGGCTGCCGTGGACAATGGCGTTTTTAAGCAATTCCTGGAAAGCGTAACCTACCTGGTAAGCCTCTTCTTCATCCCAGCCGTTTTGCTGGAGCAGGTTTTCCATTTTTTCTTGGTATTCTGCAGTGGCTTGTTTGATTTTTTTCACGGCCTCAATCACCCGCCGGCTGTTACCGTGGGCCGTATCTACCACCACCACATCGGCCCCCGCCTCGTCCAAAGCCTGGACCCGTTCAAAAAAATCACCTGTGGCACCCACGGCCGCTCCCGCAAGGAGCCGGCCTTTCTCGTCTTTGGCCGCCAAGGGATAATTAATGTTTTTTTGAATATCTTTTACGGTAATCAGGCCCTTCAGCCGGCCCTGCCTGTCTACGAGCGGCAGCTTTTCCACGCGGTGTTTCTGTAAAATGCTTTTGGCTTTTTCCAGGGAAGTGCCTTCCGGCGCAATAACCAAATTCTTTTTGGTCATAAAATCCTTAACCTTCAGCTGGCGGCGGTGTTCAAAGCGCAAATCCCGATGGGTCAGAATACCCACCAGCTTACCGCTCTTGTTGACCACGGGAAAACCGGCAATGCCCATCTTGGCCATCAAGTCGAACACTTTGCCCAAACTGTCGTCCGGAAAAACGGTTATCGGATGGTTTACCACCCCGCTGTCAAACCTTTTTACCCTTGAGACTTCGGCTGCCTGGTCAGCGATGCTGAGATTTTTATGGATCACGCCCATGCCGCCGAGCTGCGCCAGGGCAATCGCCAAAGCGCTTTCGGTCACCGTATCCATGGCGCTGGACAGCAACGGAATATTCAGCTTTATCTTCTTGGTCAGCTGGGTTTTTACCTCCACTTCCGCAGGCAGCACTTCGCTGTACTGGGGCACCAGCAAAACATCGTCAAAAGTCAGGGCAGGCTCGATTTTTTTGGGCATAGGGAAAATTTAAGAATAAGTATACTATAGCGAGTATCAGGATTCTTTTCAAGACAAAAAAACACAGGCAGAACCTGTGCTTGAACCAAACCTTTTATTTGCTTTTACCCGGTCATCCAAAGCATCATGGCCAGCACTACCAGCAGCGAACCGTTCATAACCAAGCTCGGATGCTGAATGCGATGCCGGATGCCAATGGCCAGAGCCAGGCTGGAGAGCATGGCAACGGCAAACCACAAATAAAATTTATTTTCCGAAGTCTGGGGCGCATACTTTACGCCAAAAAGGCTGATCTGAGGCTGGGTAATACTCGCCCCCAAAACATTATAATTTGTCTTTACATCGGGACTAAAATACGCGAGTTTAAAAGTTTGGGTCGCGCCTTGAATATCTTGAGCCACCACATCCAGCTGCGACTGGCTGGCGGTCAGGCTGGAAGCGGCCACATAACCCACCCAGTTATTGTCAGGCGCCGGGCTGAGCATAATGGCACGTTCCCCGAAACGGGCCAAAACTTTTACGGCCGCGCCTTCGGTTTTGGCGCTGACTTTCATCAAATCCCCGTCAGGCGCAATCGACGCTGCGGCAACAGCCATACCGGCCGGCTGGGCAATCGGCACAGGTACAGGCACGCTTAAGGCCTGCACCGGGGTGGGTATTGAAGTCAGTTCCACTTTCTGCACCGACGGGTCGCCAAACATCTGCACCACAAACGTGGCTTGCCGGCCTTGGAACAGGCCCTGGGCAATCCCAATGCCGATTTCCGTATAATTTTTATTTAGCAAGTTGGCCTTGTGGGAAGGCGAATTCATCCAAGCCTGCTCCACGCTTTCCGCATTGGTAAAATTCACGGCCAAATTTTCTCCGGCCACCAAATACCCGTAGTCAGCTGCGTGGATAAAGTTCCAAGGGGTTTTGCCTTGAGGCGAAGTATGGGCAAAATACTGGTTCTGAAGCATGTCTGCTGCCTTGGCTTGGGCAGCTGCGTCCAACTTGCCGTTTTCCGCAAGTGCCTTTAGTCCGAAGGTCTGCCTGGAGGCATTGGTCAAGCTGATAATGTTGGCCGGGGTCAAGTCTGCGGAAAAGGCAGGCAAAGCCGGGCCCAAAGACAGCGCCGCAACAGTAAACAGCTTAACGCAGACCAACAGCACAGAGAGCAGCGCCGTCATGCGCTGGCTAAAAATATGAGGGTGATAATTGTTTTTATGATGCGGGACAAAACTTTCCTGCACATGGTCAAAAAAACCGCGCCAAAAATCTTTTAGCTCGCGGAGTACGTCCGAATTTGCCGGCTGAAAAAAACCTGCTTGCATTGTATTTTTGTTTTCGGACAAAAAATAGGGAGTCCGTTTCCCGCTCAAACACTGCTTTTAAATTGGGTTTTTGTTTCTTTGCGCCAGGTACAATTTTGGCACCAGGCAGAAAGACTAACTTCTATTGGTATTATAGCATACTTGGCAAAAAAAATCAACCTCTCAGACAACGGCCGCACTATTCTGCGGCCATCGACCTTGAGGCTGATTAAATTTACGCTGATTATTTCTTTACAGCGGCGCGGTGTACGGGGAAATCGCCGCCGTAGGCATTGGAAGTATCACTCAGCACAATGTAGCTGACCAGGGCCACTCCGGTGACCACCAAAAAGACGATAGTCCAGATAAACCACCGCGGGTTGTAAGTTCCCGGAGGCTCTATTTGCTTGATCGGGTTCGGCATGTTGGTTTTTGTTTGGTTAATAATTAGCGGATAAGCTTATCCATATCTTTTTTGGCGGCTCTCACGCCATAAATCGCAATCCCCAGCGACACCAGCCACAAGACGGCAATGGGCAAAAGGATAATGGCGTTTTTGGGGTTCAAAAAAACAAAAGCAAAAGAAACTACGCCCAAGGAATACATTTCAATAATAAATACGGTGACTAAAATTTTGACCAGTCGGCCGACAATGGAGTCGGCAAAAATTTTGTGTACCCGGTAGCCGTCTACAATTAGATACACGCTGCCCAAAGCCAAAAGGCCCAGGGCGAGCCAGAAATAAGTGACAAGGTCTGAAAATTGCATTGGTCTTCTTGTATATTCAGTTTTTTGTTTTGGGTAAAATCTGCCAATACTGCCTGGCCACCGATTTGCTGGCCGTGGCGCTGCTGGTGCTGGATTTGAACATCGAACACCAGCTGTAGCCGGGGGTGTGCTATAATATAGCAAAGTTAAGAGGGATTTAGAAACCAATGCAATTTTCAGACCTTGTCACTTATTTCTGGCTCGCCCTGGGCCTTTTGGCTTTGGGCAGCGTGTATCTAATTGTAGACGGCTACCGGGTACACAAAATTTTTGCCGACTCCATTGTCGG
>JAMCYA010000028.1:0-1070 GCA_023473845.1 Patescibacteria group bacterium | reverse complement strand
CGTTGAGCGCGCCACGGCCAGCAAATCGGTGGCCAGGCAGTATTGGCAGATTTTACCCAAAACAAAAAACTGAATATACAAGAAGACCAATGCGGCCAGCGTACCCGCCGACAACAGGCCGGTCAGCACTTTTTTCCACTTCGCGTAACGGTTGGCTAGAAGAGCGGAAAAGGTTACCCCAAAATAAAACGCAATCCCCCAAATAGGCAGGGGCACGTTAAGAAAATTAGCATACCTGCTCTGTAACACCTCGTTGCAGCCATGGGTAATGGTGCAGGGCACGGCAGCGTTTAAAAACTCGAAGGCCATAAGGTAAACGCAAACCCCAAAACCCAAAAAAGCCAACAAAACTATCAAGTCATATTTATGTCTTTTATGCATAGCTATATTTTAGCACAAATTTTAAAACAGGGCCCGAAGGCCCTGTCTTTTATTGCTGGCTAATCATATCGCGGGCGGCGGCCATATCCGCCTCATCCGCTTTTTGCCTAAGCTCCTGGTTAAATGTGCTAATCTTGCTGTCGACTTCGGCCATGCTGGTGTCAAACTCATCCTTCGCCTCCAGCACCTGCATGTTCACCACATCCTCAATGGCGGCCTCCGCTGCCCGGTCCAGTTCAGCTTTAATGTTTTGGATGGTTTCCGGGGCAACCTCTTCCTGCTCGCCTACCATGCCCAATAGCTGCGTTTTCAGTTCCGCTGAAACCTTAGCCTCTTGGATTAAACCCACTAATCGTGTTTTTTCCATAAATGTAAAAAATAATTAGCTTGCCGCCTCCAGGCTGGCTTTCAACTGGTTAATGCCGGTAAGTTCTGCCAGACGCTCAAGCATGGCTTCCTTTCTTTTTTCCATGCCGCTCAGCTCCTTACTGAGCCGGGCGATTTCTTCCTGGCGTTGGCCTTCCTGGTATGCCGCGCGCATGGCCTTGCCCCATTCCACAGCCTGGGTTACCCGGTTGCTGAAACGCTCTTTGGCCCGGCCGGCGCCTGCCTGAATCTCTCCGGCTTTTTCCATGGCCCAGCCGCCGAATTGTTCATACTTGTTATTCGCCCACTGGCCGCCTTCTTCC
>JAMCYA010000041.1 GCA_023473845.1 Patescibacteria group bacterium | reverse complement strand
CTCTCTCTCAAAATGTGTGCGGAAATATCTCCTGATAGATTGTGTTTTTAGTCTGTATTTCAAGCTTTAGAACTTAACTTTGCTATATATTAATTATCACATTTTTGGGGGATATATCCAAAAAAATTAGGCTGTTTACTCAAATGAATGAATCCCAAGATAAAAAAATGCTGCCAAAAAACTTCTTATAACGGACTAAACGGAAAAAACATCCGTGGAACTTTAAAAAAATTCAAGTTTTCGCCATTGAAATTAACCGCTCAAGCACAACCAAATTAAAGCTAATTTACTTTTCATTTTCAACGCAAATCAAATTTTAAAAATATAATCTTTTTTAAACGCCTGTATTCCTAATGTATTTTCCTTATAATTTTACACGGGAGACAGTAAAAAATACGTTGCAATTTTTTGAGAAACAGATAATTGATTGCACGTGCAGAGCTCGGCTCCCCTTACAAACCCATGCTTATGCCAAATTGCCATAAAATTGTTTGCTAAAATAAAAACAGTGCGGTAACCTTTCGGTTATCCACACTGTTTTATTGAAAACCCCGCTTATATTGCCAGCAAAAAATTAGCGCAAGCCATGTTCATGAAAACACTTTTCATACTTTTTATCCATCACCAGTACATGATCTGCAACCCAAATCTCCAACATCGCGGCAAGCTCCAAAGAAATTTGGAACTTGTTATTCGCATGCATCTGTTTCTGCAAGTTAGAAATTTTTTGAGTAAAACCCTGATGAGCGGCAACATGCTCATCGGAGCCATCGTAACCGAAAAGCTTAAAATATTTTTCTTCTGTAGCAAAGTGTAAAGCCGTATGCTCAGATACTTGGCCAAAGATTTTCTCCAAATCTTTTTCCACCTGTCCCTGCGTTATCGCATCATTCAGTCTGCCAATCAGCCCAACCCATTGCTTGTGCTGATCGTCAATTTCTTTAATGTGCAAACTGAACTCTTCCTGCCAAACCAATTTTGTCATATATGCGTTATTTCCTTATTCCAAGTATAGCACGCTTTGCCCATATAACCACCCCCGCGTTATACAACCCGCATCCCCTTGAAAATTTTAGGCTTATCGTTAAGCAAAAAACTGCTGTAACTTTTTTCGCTTTTCAAAGTAGTATATAATAGCTGTCCAAGCAGATATCACCGGCTGAATGAAAAAAACAACACAAAGGCTAATTGAGGAGTACAAAATTAAGAGGAATCTTTACGAAGATTTTTCTAAGGCTATGTATGGCATTTTAAACAGTCTGCTGAATGACAAGGGCTACAAATTCCAAATTACCAGCCGCACGAAAGAATTGGCCAGCTTGGAAAAAAAAGTTAACTACAAAAGTAAATTTTATAAAAAACTTTCCGATGTCGAAGATTTATCTGGAATAAGAATTGTTTTTTATCTGGAAAGCGACATAGGAAAATTTATAGCCGACTTAAGAAAAGAAATTAACGGGGACTTGAAGGTTGAAAAAAATAACAAACAGAACGGCTACAAGGCCACGCACCTAATTTTTGGGTTGGCGGAAAACCGAGTGTCACTTGCTGAGTACTCAAAATATGCCGGCCTGAAATGTGAGGTGCAGCTAACCCAAATTCTTTACCACGCCTGGTCCGAAATCGAGCACGATATTTTTTATAAAACGCCGCCGGAACTTGAAAAACTGGACAAAAAAATCGTGACTGACTCGAAAAAAGAAATGAAAAACGCGATGGATAATTATTTAAGCAACGCTGCGGGAATCTTTGAAAAGGTCGTGTCCAAACTGATGCGAAAAAAGGTCAAGTCACCCAACAATAATGTAGACAAGGAATAATAAAAGCGCCCCGCACAGGGGGCGCTTTTATTATCAGCAGGCAAAAAATCAGGTTACGCTTGTTTTACCTCTGCAGGTTCGGGTGATTCGGACTGGCCCACCGGAACGGTTTTTTTCTGTTTCTTCATGGCCAGGCAATATTCTGCACCAAAGGTGAGAACCAAAGCCAACACTGTAGCAATAAGGGACATGAGGGTAAGCTGGGACTCCCGCACCTCAACTTCTTTTAACGAACGGCCAGCCAAAACAAAGCCATCTTCCTTTCCTGAAAAATACGCTACGTCCACCGCAAACCTGGCACCGGTTTTCGGCTGCCAGGTAAACCGGTTTTCGCCGCGCTGCTTGGCAGCATCTAGAACACCGGCGGGCAGAACGGGTAATTTTCCGTCCAGGGCGGCGGAAGAACCGATTGGCGTGCCCGTGGCACTGAATACAGCCACAAAAGTGGAAAGGCTGGGCGACATTTCCGCAGTGGGATTCGGCGGCACAACACTCCCCGGCGCTGCCTGGCCAGCAGATAAAGCGGCGGCCACATCCTGGGCAATCTGGATCTGCGGGTCATTGGCTGATTGCCGGTAATTCTGCTGGACAGCGACATATACCAAACCCGCCATGACCACAATAGCTATGGCCAAAGGCAGCCATTTTTCGAAAGTTTCCATTAAAACACTGTTATTTTTCATTGTCATTTGACTCTTAATTTTATATTAGTATCATACCACGTTTTTGCCGGACGACCTACGGAGCGACCGGCGGGCTAAATGGATATTTTACTCCACAAAAACTTCCACATCCGTGCGCTCTTCTTTTACTTTAATCCAAAGGGCGGCAATGGCCCCGACCAGCAACAGGGCCGCCGCAATCAAAAAGACGACCTTGTAAGCGTCAACCTGGGCCTTTAAAATTATCAAGCCCAAAAAAGTCTGGTAACTGGCGGCGTCATGGGCATTCAACGTGCTGTGCTGGCCAAAGCGCAGAACATTACTGTTGGTGACGTTGGTTAAAATTGTGGCGAAAAAAGCAATTCCGAACGCGCCCGCAATGTTCCGGGCCAGAGCCAAAACTGAAGAAGCGATGCCGATTTCATGAGGGTCCACCACGGAGGCAATAATATTGGTGCGCTGGGCCATGCCAAACCCCATGCCAAAAGCCATAATGGACAAAGGCAGAATAATATCCATCGCTCCTGACTTGGCGTCCAAAAACGAAAACATATAAATACCGATCGCCGCCACAAATGTACTGGCCGCAATCACATAACGCGGCTGAACCCGGCCGGTTAAAATTCCGCCAATCGGAGCTGCCGCCATTAAGGCTGCCGCCATGGGAATAAACAGCATGCCGGCCTGGGTCGCATCGTAACCCATGTAAGTCTGAGCAAAAACCGGAATCAGGAACAGGCCGCCCATCATACCCATAAAAATAATAAAGTTATTGATGAGCGTGTTCACAAATACTCCGATCTTAAAAAACTTTAAATCCACGATCGGCTCGGCCACAGTCTGCTCAATCCTAATAAAGACATAGCTAAACACAACCATGACCGCGTAACACAGCCAGGCATTCAGCGACAACCAGCCCCAGTCGGTCCCCTTATCCAGCACCAGCACCAGCGAAGTCAAAGCCAGCCCCAAGGTTATTGCGCCCCACCAGTCAAAGCTGGTGTTCTTTTGGCCGGAGGTGGACTCTTTAATGAATTTCACTGCCATGACCAAACCCAATATGCCGATAGGCAGGTTGATTAAAAACACGGAACGCCAGCCGAAATTATCAATAAGCGGCCCACCCATAAGCGGCCCGAACACGGCTGCAGCCGCAAAAGAGGATGACCAAATACCCAGGGCCTGCGCGCGCTCCTTTTCCGTTGGAAAAGTCACGGCTAAAATAGCCATGGCCGTGGGGTAGTCAGCGGAGCCGGCAATGGCCTGGATGACCCGGAAAATTATCATGGAACTCAGATTCCAGGAGAGTCCGGCCAGTACCGAACCTAAAATAAAAATGCTAAAACCCAGAATATAAACTTTTTTCCGTCCGATGGTATCGCCAAGCTTGCCCCAAATTGGCACAAACACCGCATTTGCCAAAATGTAAGCTGTTGCAATCCAGCCCGCGGCCGAAACTGAAATGCCAAAATCGCCGATAATATTAGGCAGCGCCAAATTGACAATCGTCTGGTCCAGCCGGCCCAAAAAAGTGCCAACAATCACAGTTAACAAAATCCACCATTTTAAACTGGGGGATTTTGCGGGTTTAGCAGGAAGAGTTTTGGCAGCGGAATCGGACATGACTGCTATTTAAAAATAGTAATCTTTGCGGACATGCCGTTTTTCAATTCCGGGTACTTAGCCTGGTTAAAACGGACTTTGATATCAAACTCCTGGGTGGCGCGCTTGTCGGAGATATTGAACACCACGCCGGAGGCTTTGGCAGTCGGACTAACTTCATCTACCACACCCTCGTACTCCTTGGAGCCGAAGGCATCCACCGTAAAGCTCACCAGCTGGCCGATGCGAATCTGATCCAGCCCTTTATTTTCTTCAATTGTGCCAACCACGCGCAGTTCTTTGGGGTCAACCATCACCACCACGGCTTCGCCCGGGTTAAAGTTCTTGCCAATGTCATTTTTTACGGACACCACTTCCCCGGCCACTTTACTTTTTATCAGCTCATCGCCTACCTTGGCTACGGGCGTATTGGCTTTAATTAAATCACCTTCGTTGACAAATACCTGGCTCAACTGGCCAGGCTGGCTGGGAGACAGCGCAATCTGCGGAGCGGCAATTTGCGATTTGTCTATATTAATGCGCGTACTGGCCGCCTGCCAATAAAGCAACCCGCCGACCACAGCGGCGAGTACCGCCAACACACCCCCTGCCCTGACCCAGGGGTTGTCCATTAGCTTCTTTTCGGCTTTTTCCAGATTAGCCACAGCTTCTTCCACCTTGACTTCAATTTTTTGTTCCACTTCTTTCAGTGTATTGCTCATAAATATTACTTAGGTTAATTATTCCGTCCAAAAATCGCAACCAGCTGGCCCTCAGAAAGGCCACTTACAACTTCTATCCGGCCATCTAAGCCTTCGCCGCCGGTTTGAATCGGGGTCCTGGTTGCTCCGCCTGTAGCATTTTGAGTCAGCACAAAAGCCTGGTCATTCTGGCGGAAAACCGCCGTGGACGGCACAACCAAGACATTTTGTTTTTTGGCATCATCAATTATCACATTGGCGCCCATGCCGGCCTTAATCCGGTCGTCTTCCTGCTCAAACTGCAAGGTCAGCTTATAAGCGGTCAGGCCATTTACCATGCTGCCCGCCGGGTCGATACTCACAATACTGGCGTTAAACACCGAATCGCTCCCGTACGCATCCAATGTCACCTGTGCCGGATCCGTAAGCTTAATCTGGCCCACTTCGGACTCAGACAAATAGGATTCAATTTGAAATTTCTGGTTGGAAATCATGGTTAAGATCGGCTTGCCGGGTGAAGCGGTTTCGCCGATTTTTACATCAACTGAAGTAATCAAACCATCAATAGGCGCGGTCACCAAGCCGTTAGCGTAGGCGTTTTGGGCAAGCTGTAAAACCGCCTGGGCCGAACTAAGCTGCGCCTGGGCGGCGGCCACATCTTCCGGCCGGGCCTTGGCTTTTTTAAAGTCCAATGCGGCCTGAGCCGCGTCCACGGCAGATTGAGCCTGGGTTACAGCAGAAGCCTGGGTCTGCACG
>JAMCYA010000048.1 GCA_023473845.1 Patescibacteria group bacterium | reverse complement strand
TTGAGCAACTGCTTGACATCGTCCCGGGTAGGTTCGACATACTGGGCCGAATCAACCTTAATGTTAATTGCCTGCAAATAATGGATGCCCAAAAGCTGTTTCTGGCCAATGCCCAGGGGCAAGAAAATCTGGTCGTCTTGGTTTTGAAAAAACGCGCTGCCCCGCGGGGACACAACGCCAATAATCCTGACTGGTACGCCGCCGGCATCCGGAGCCGAAGCGCTCTTAACCTTAATTACCTGCCCAAGAGGGTCCAACCCCGACTCGCCGAAAAGCTCATCTGCCACGGTAGAACCTAATACCACCACGTTGGCATTACCTTCGGTTTCTTTTTGGTCCAAAAATCTGCCTTCTTTCATGGTAATGGACACTACGTTTGGATACGCATAATCCGTGCCCACAAAAGTGGTGTCAAGATTCTTGTTCTGCCACACCACGGTCGCCGACCCCCTGACCAGCGCGTTCACCGCCACGGCATGGGGCACCCGGCCCGTGTCGCGCATGGCCTGAGCATCCTCGTTGGTTAAAGTCGTAACCACAATGCCGAAAATTTGGGAGGGCGGCCCTTTCTCATTGCTCTTGCCCGGCTGTACGCTCAACAAATTGGTGCCAAGTTTGGTAATCTGACCCAAAACCAAACTCTGCGCCCCCGCGCCCAGGGCAATAATAATAATCACCCCGGCCACGCCGATTACGATACCCAAAATCGTCAAAAACGACCGGCCCTTACGGGCCAGCAGCGTCCGGAACACCAAACGGATTGTGGAAAACAGGTTCATTTATTTCACTAATTCTTTATCGGGCGTGGCAATTGTCCGCTTTGCCACCTTGTCGTCGGACACCAGGTGCCCGTCTTTAATGCGGATAATCCGTTTGGCATGGTTGGCCGTATCCATTTCGTGCGTCACCAAAATAATGGTCCGGCCCTGCTCATTGAGCTGCTGCAAAAGGTACATGACAGTGTTGCCGCTCTTGGAATCCAGGTTGCCGGTCGGCTCGTCGGCAAAAATTACGGCTGGGTCGCACACCAGCGCCCGGGCAATGGCCACGCGCTGCTTTTCCCCGCCTGAAATCTGGTTGGTAAAATATTCCAGGCGATGAGATAGCCCCACGGCCTCCAAGGCTTTCTTGGCCAGTTGGTCATGGTTTTTTTTCTTGCTGTAAAGTAAAGGCAATTTAACGTTATCCAAAACGGTGGTGCGGGGCAACAGGTTGAATGATTGGAACACAAAACCCACATGTTCATTTCTGAGCTCGGCCAGGTAGTCATCGGTAAAATTTTTGGTGTCCTTGCCTTCAAATTCATACTGGCCGCTGGTGGGCCGATCCAGGAAGCTCAAAATGTGCATTAGGGTGGATTTGCCGCTGCCGGAAGGCCCCATAATGGCGACAAATTCCCCGGGTTCAATATTAAAAGTGACGCCGTGCAATACGGGAGTAACCACGTCTTCATTAATGTAATTCTTAACTAAATTAGCAATTTTGATTAGGGGCATGATGGTTGTTTAATACTTAGGCAGTATAGCGAAAAACAGCGTGTAAATAAAGGGGGCGGAAGGCAAAAACGCCTTCCGCCCCTGCCGCTTTCCTGCTAACCCCAGGCGGACACGTAGTCCTCCGGTACTTTCTTGGGTGCCTTAATCTGCACCTCAATGACGGGTTCGCCGCAAGCGTGGCGCTGCTCTCTGCCTAAAACTTCTTCCAGGCATTTGGGACAGCACCTGACCGACCAGAGCCCGCGCTTGCCGTCCAGAGCAATGAAGAGCTGCTGTTGCGCTCCGTTCCAGTGGCGCTCCCGGCTTTTCAGGGCCCGGAGGCGCGACAAGAGAGCCTTTTTGATTTCCATACCCACTCCTTTGAGATATTTTTTGCCTGCGCTGGAAGCGCAAACAAAAACCGGATTCGGTTGAACCCGGCAAACTGGAGCCGAAAATTACAACAGCTACGAATCGCCGGATTCAACCATACAAAAACCGGCGCCAATAAGCTTTTGATTTTTTCTGGATTTTTCCTCTCATAAAATATAAATATGGGTTTGCCGGCGGAGGAAAGCTTGTGCTTCCCGCCGCCGGCCCGAGGGATCTTCATCCCTGTTTCTCGTGACTAAACAGCTTGCGCCTTATCTTTCTGCCACAGGGCGATGTACGGCCCAAGGTCTTCCATCATCTTCAGCCAAAGCGCCGGGTCGAGTGACTGGGCCCCATCGCTCACCGCCTTCTGCGGATTGGGGTGGATTTCTACAATCAGCCCGTCAGCGCCGATAGCCACCCCTGCCTTGCAGAGCGGCGGAACCAAACTGCGCTTGCCAGTCGCATGCGATGGGTCCAAAATGACCGGCAAATGGGTCAGCTCGCGGAGAACGGCAACAGCCGCAATATCGCAGGTGTTGCGCGTAGCGGTTTCAAACGTGCGGATACCGCGCTCGCACAGTATCACATCATTATTGCCGTGCGCCACAATGTACTCCGCGGACATCAACAGCTCCCTAATCGTGGAGCTCAGACCGCGCTTCAAGAGCACAGGCTTGCCGCACTTGCCCAACGCCTTGAGCAATGCGAAATTCTGCATATTCCGCGCCCCCACCTGCATGATATCGGCGTAGGCCGCCACCAAGGCGACATCCGCGTCCGACATCACTTCCGTCACGATTGCCAAGCCGGTTTGTTCGCGCGCCTTCGCCAAAAGCTTCAGCCCTTCTTCCGCCATGCCTTGAAAATCATACGGAGAAGTCCTCGGCTTAAACGCGCCGCCGCGGAGCACTTGGGCTCCGCCTTTGGCAGCGAGCTCGGCTGATTTCAGAATCTGCTGCTCGCTTTCCACCGAACACGGGCCGGCCATGACCACAAACTTGGAATTGCCGATGTGGACATTGCCTGCAGCCGTAACGGTTGTGCGCCGGTTTTTGAATTCCCGGGAAACAAACTTGTATGGTACCGAAATGGGAACCGCCTTTTCCACAGAGTCCATGGACTCCAGGGTTTGGAGGCAAACACTGGTGTCTCCAGTGCCAATCGCACCGATAACCACTCGCTCCTCGCCCTCAATCTCATGAATCCTGTACCCGAACTGTTGAATAACCTCAACGACGCCGTTGATTTCCTGCTGCGTCGCATGTTTCTTCATCGAGATAATCATTGAATCCTCCCTGAACTTGCCGTTGAACTTCTTGGCCCCGGGCAGCCAAGCACAAAAAAACTCAGCTTGCGCTGAGGCCGGGAGTCTTAAGTCGAATGTTTTTATGGATTATTTTCTATTCAACTCAAAATTTCCAGTCTCAGCTGGGCTTCCGTAAAATAAAAAAACCAGAAATTTTGAGTGCTTCTTAACATAAGAATAAGCTAATTATAGCAAAAATGGGGTCAATGTCAACTCGAAAACAATTTACACCAAGCTGTCCAGCCCGTTAAGGCGGCTAATCTCCTCCAGAGTCAGACGGGAGAGCTCTGCCTGCCTGTCTTTTTCCAACACCACAATGCGGTAGATTTCCGGCAATTCACTTTCAATGCTTTGGGCCAAAGTTATTTTTTTTGCCAATTGCTGAAAAAAATCAAAGCCCGTTCCTGCCGCATACAAATCCAGGGCCGCAGCTTTTACCAGGCCGCTCTGGCTCCGCGTAAAAGCCAACCCGCCTTCGGAAAAATTTTTCGTGGCAACGCTGGCCACTGCCGCGGCGACCGAACTTTCGCCCGCCTCCTCCAATAACTCTACAAACCGCAACCTGATTTCGTCCAGCCAAGTGGTTTGATTGAAACCGCCCAGGGCAGTCACGCCGGCATGCAGCAGAACCAAAAAGCACACCAAACTGGTTGGGTAAATTTCCCGCAATTCAAGTTTTCTAAAAATTGCCGAGGGTGAAAGCTCAAACCTTAAATCTCCGCCGACTAGGTGGTTGTCAGCGTGCTGGAGCGCGACTCTTTTACCCTGTGCACCCACGCCCCAAAACAAAAAACTACCCCGGGCCTGGCCATAGCCGCCGCGCACCCCATAAAAATGCTTATGCAAAAGCTCCAGGCCCTCCTGGGTAAAAAACAACCGATGCAGGACGTGGTTCTGCTCCGCACACACCCTGTCCGCAAGTATTTGCCCGGCCAATTCCTCCAGAGGCAGATACACCAATTGCGGAGCCAAGGGGAAAAGCTCCTGCCACACGCCGGAACTGATCAGGCTCGCCTGTTCTGAAAAGGACGACAAACTCGCCAGGCGCGGATCAGAAAAAACCTTTTCCAGCAGATTGGCCATACGGTTTTTGTGTGTTGCGGACAAAAAATCAACACGGCCCATGCGGGCCAAAACTGAATCTGTTTGTTTCCGGCTAACCGGTCTGCTCTTAAACACGGTTTTAGTTTTGTGGCCGTCGTTAAAAAGGGAAAACCTGATCAAACGCCCGGTTTCAGGATGGGTTAGCACCACACAGCCCGGCCAGGAGGAGTTGTTCAGAGAAACACCCGAAGTGGACAGCACCGGCAAGTACCGCAGGCCCGGCCTTTGGGCAAAAATCAGGTTAGCACTTAAAAAAAACGGATGGCCAAACAAACCGTGGTGATCAATCGTGGAAACCAGGCCGCTGCTCTGCAATTGCCCGGCAACTGCTCCGGCCACAGCCTGGCCGTAAACCTTACCCAAGCTCGTCTGCAAACTTTTTAAAACTGGATTGTCTTTCGACAAAGATTGGGTTGGCCAGGCCGCCGCGTAGTCACCCAAAGCCTGGCTGCCGGCCTTTTCGTAAATCTCCGCCAAAACCCTCTGCCTAAAAAATACCTGGGCTTTAACTTTTTCAAAGGCTGCGGTTTTCATATGCTGAATTATAACCCAAGGCTAATAAAACAAAAACCCTTCAACCGCGGAGGCGGGAGAAGGGTTTTAATAGGTATCTTTATTTGATATTAATATCTTTATTATTAGGGGCCACGGACTTGGGGCCAGGTCCGATATCGCCCGTCTGCTGGCCGATACAGAAGAAATAAACATAATCGGGATACACATTCACGCCCGGAGAGATAGTACTGGGTGTTCCGCTGGCCACATAGTAATACTGGTTCCAAGGCACCCCTGCGCAATTCGGGTCCTGCTCCACACAGTTATAGCCATCACCTGCCTGGTGCGGCGTGGCGCAGGCGCCATCCGGAGGATTGGGCGCCACTGGCAGGCTGGCAGCCATACTGCTTAGATTCTGGGGTACGCCGTTTACGCCGGCGGGATAGCCTTTGTTCGAAAGGTTGTAAAGCTCCAAAACTTTGATGATTTGCACCATATCAGAAACGCGCCGGGTATTCCGGGCCTTTTGCCTGGCCTGCTGGTAAGCCACCAAACTAACCGAACTTAACAGCGCGATAATGGCTACAACCACCAATAACTCAACCATGGTGAACCCTGAACTGACTCGCTTTTGTTTGTTTTTCATATGCATATATGATTTGTTTATATTATGGCACAAATCCCAAATAACTCAAGTGTGGACAAGACAAAATGGCCACCTTGAAAAAAAATCGGAAATATTGTAAAATAGCAGAGAATTAATTTCAAACCTGCTGCTGGGTCGGTAGCTCAGTTGGTAGAGCAGCGGCCTTTTAAGCCGTTTGTCGTGGGTTCGATCCCTACTCGCTACATCTCGCCTTAAAAAAACTTAATAAATCCGTGGGACGGTAGCTCAGCTGGTAGAGCAGCGGCCTTTTAAGCC
>JAMCYA010000019.1 GCA_023473845.1 Patescibacteria group bacterium | reverse complement strand
CAAATTCGGACAAAAAATCTTCTGCCGACGGTACGGAAAACAAGCGCACCCTTGGCGCTAACGCCATCCTGGGCGTATCCATGGCCGTGGCCAGAGCCGCTTCAAGCGAAGCCGGCCTGCCGCTGTATAAATACCTCCGCCAGGCTTTCAACATAAACCTTACAGCTTACAGGCTGCCCAAACCCATGGTGGTCATGATAGAAGGCGGCCAGCACGCGGACAATTCCACCGACCTGCAGGAATACCTGGTCTCCGGCCTCCGCAACGATTGGACAGCCGCAGACAATGTGCGCATGGAAATGGAAATCTACCAAAAACTTAAAGGCATCTTGAAACACGAACATTTTTCCACCAACGTGGGCAACGAAGGCGCATTTGCGCCTGAGGGTATCGGCAATAACGAAAAGCCCTTAAAACTTCTGGTCCAGGCCATTGAAATGGCCGGATACAAACCCGGGGTTGATGCCGGCATTTCATTGGATGCGGCAGCTTCCGAATTTTATGAGAAAGATGCTTACACTCTGGCTACGGAAAACACCAAACTTACTAGCGAAGAAATGATAGCCAAAGCCATTGATTGGTTTAAAAAATATCCGATAACCACGGCAGAAGATTTTTTGTCCGAATTTGACTGGGAACACTGGCCTAAACTCCTGGCAGTAGCGGGCAAAGTTAAGATCGTCGCCGATGACCTGACTGTAACCAATACCAAGCTCTGGCAGAAAGCCATAGACTTGAAAGCGGCTAATGCAATACTTATTAAGCTCAACCAAGCGGGTTCGGTTACCGAAACCGTTGATTGCTGCAAACTGGCAATCGAACACGACTTCACCACCATCCCTTCCCATCGTGGCGGCGGGGAAACCAACGACACCTTTTTGGTGGACTTGGCCGTGGCTGTAGGGAGTGAATGGATAAAAGTTGGTCCCACCCGCGGCGAACGCGTCTGCAAATACAACCGACTGATGCGGATAGAGGAAGAACTGGAAAAATACAGCTTACGAATAAAAAATGAGGCTGGCCGGAGAAATTCCGGCCAGCCTTTTTGCATCTGAAGGCCGCAAGCCTATAGCTCTCATCTCTGCGTTACCCTCTTCCGCTGGGCCAGATGCATGGCCACGGCGATATGCCGTCCGTATTTTCCGCAAGGGTTGTAACTTGCGGTGTTTGGACTATCCCACGAAGGATATCGCGGCAACCTTTTGGCAAGTGTCCGGGCGCAGTCTAGTTCCCGCAGTGCTGTAATCTTGCCGCAACCAAAAAGGTCATTGTGGGACGCACCATTCATCCGCCTAATTAGCCAACGAAGATGATATTGAGCTTACTCAATAAACACCTCCTTTCTGTTACTCCGTATAGTACAACAAAAAACGGCCTGGGTATACAGGCCATTTTTAACCTTGCAGCTTCAGTCTAATTTAAAACAACCCCATTTGTTTCGGTTTTCTAAGCACCTTGTCGCGCTCCTCGTCGGAAAAAATGTGGATTTTGCCGAACACCCCGTCGTATCCGCCTTCCACGCGAACCTTGCCTTCCCTGACCCTTAAAATCGCAGTGGCAATTTCGGTAGCGCTAATTTTGGCAATTTCGCTTTCCGGCAGATCCAGCAGAATTTCGAACTCTGGATTCTTGTCTGTCATTCGGTTATAAGTTTCCAGCACGCGTTTGCTGCCGGCTCCGACATTGAAAGTTTCGGCGATAATCTCTTCCAACGGAATAATGTTCTTAAACGGAATCGCCTCCGGGGGCACAAAACCGTACTCTCGGTCAGCTAGTTCAGCCACGCGGCTTAAGACCCCCACCAGGAGTTTTTTGCCGCACACCGGACACTTACCGCCCAATTTTCTGGTCTTTTCCGGCTCGCAGGAAAATTTGCAATCCGCATGGCCATCCAAATGGTATTTACCCTCTTCGGGGAAAAATTCAATCGTAAACAAAAACCTGCGCGGGTCTTTGCTTTTTATGGCATCAATAATGCTATCGTAGGAAAGATCTTTTTCCGGAATATCAAAAACGTTGGCCTCGCGGCCGATTTTGCGCAAAGAATGCGCATCGGAATTGGAAACCAAAGTATATTTATCAAGTGCCGAAATCTGCCAGTTCATCTTGGGGTCTGAAGACAGCCCGGTCTCAATGGCAAAAATATGCTTTGCCTGGTCGCCGAAAGCTTCGGCTATAGAATCAAAGCCTGACAAGGAGCCAAAAGCGCCAAAATGCGGAGTCCACACGTGCGCCGGAACAATAAAATTGCGGCTGTCGGCGGCCAGGGCAATTTTTACCAGCTCGTCGCAATGAATGCCCGTAATCGGCCGGCCGTCGGACTTAAGGTTTGCCCCCTGGCTTTCTAAGCCTTCAATAAACTTATCAACGGCTGTAAAGTTCGGAGCAAACACGCAGGTATGCTGGCGCCTCAATTTCTCCCCTTGCTTATAAATGGAAGAAATCTCCGAGGTCAGCATAAAATAGGCCCGGGCGGATTTGTCTTTCAGCTGGTACAAGCCAGGCCGCGTTTCCTCCAGCGCATTTTTCAGCTCCGAAAGCCACTTGGGGTGGGTAAAATCGCCCGTGCCGATTACGGCAATGCCTTTTTTGTCGGCCCAGTGCCCAATATTTTTGGGGGTCAGATCCTGGGAACAGGCGCGGGAATATTTGGAATGGATCTGCAGGTCAGCTATAATTCTCATATTAGGCATTCTAACACACTTTTTCATGGACACGTATTCAAAAATTGCCCTTCGGGCGGCGCGCGCCGGGGGCAGAATTTTCAAAAAATACTTTGGCCAAGCTACGGGCGTACGCGAAAAAAAACACGAACACAGAAACCTGGTTACGGACGCAGACTTGGCAATTGAAAAAATTATCCGCGCCCGCATTGCCCGGGCTTTCCCGGAACACCATATTTTAGGCGAAGAGTTCGGCGGCCTGCCCAAAACCTCCCCGGGCCAGTTCATATGGCTGCTCGACCCGATTGACGGCACCAACAATTTTGCCCAAGGCCTGCCCTTGGCCTGCATTTCCATCGGCCTCTGGGACCACAAAGGCCCGTTGGTTTCCGTGGTCTATAATCCCGTCACCGAATCCTTGTACACCGCCGAAAGAGGCAAAGGCGCTAAGCTCAACGGCAAAGCCATTTCAGTATCTAAAATACATAGCCCCATGGGAGCCTTAGGCGGCGTAGGTTGGACCAGATCCAACAGCCGAAGAGAAAGGGCAAAGCTTTTCAGGGTGGGAGTAGAAAAATTTGCCAAGGCCCGGGCGCTTGGCACCACCACTCTGCAGATGTGCTTTGTGGCGGACGCTAAAATGGATTTTTACTTTGGCACGGGCATGTATATTTGGGACATTGCCGCGGCCGCACTCATTATAACCGAGGCTGGAGGCAAGGTAACCGACGTTCACGGCAAGCCGCTCACCCTCTTAGCGCGTTCCGTGGTCGCGAGTAACGGCAAACTCCATAACTACATAATAAAAAACCTCCGCTAAGCCGGAGGTTTTTTATTTCCAATCTTTCAGCGCTTGCTGATAGGCCTGGGGGGTTGAAACATCGCACCAATTGCCCCCAAAACTGTAGCCGCCCAAGCGGTTTTCCTCTGCCAGGCGGGGAAACAGGTCGCTTTCCAGCTTGGTCATCTCAGGCGTTAAATACTCAAAAATTTTAGGGCTCATCACGTAAATCCCCGCGTTCACCAAATGCGACTGCGTGGTGGGGTTTTTGGGTTTTTCCTGAAACTCGGCCACCTTGCTGCCCACCAGCCTGGCTACGCCCCACATGCTTACCCTCTCCACGGACGCCAAGGCCATAGTGGCAACCAGGTTCTTCTGCTGTTCATGGAATTCCAAAAAATCTCCGAAATCAATATTGGCGAGCACGTCGCCGTAAATCAGTAAAAAATTATTATCCATCAGCTGGGCCTGGGCCTGACGCAAGGGCTGGGCCGTGCCTCGCTTAATCTGGTTCTGCTCAATATAGGAAATATTCACCCCAAACCGCGAACCATTGCGGAAATGGTCGCGGATTTTTTGCCCGCTTTGTCCGATTGAAATTATAACCTCATCCAAACCGCTGGCCTTTAAACGCAGAACCGTATGCTCCAACAGCGGCCGGCCCTGAATGGGCAAAAGGCTTTTAGGCATTTCGCGGCCAAGCTGGGGCAGGCGAATATCCCTGCCTCCGGCTAAAATTAAAGCCTTAAGCGGTTTTTTAAGCAAAGCCTTAGACAAAGCCAGTTCCGCCGCATGGCTGCGATTGCGCACCCGATGGCCGTCTATGGTGCTATCCAAAACCTTAAGCAAGTCCGGTTTTAAAGTTATAGTAATCCGTTCTCTTTTCATACTTTATCATACTGTATCATACAAATATTTTAAAAGCAAAAGAATGGGTGCAAAAATACAGGCATGGAGAACACCGCAATGACCGTCCCCGAAAAAACAGCCGAAACCGCCGCAACTCCCAGAGGCATCGAGCTCGCCCAGGGAAAAATCCTGCCCGGAGGAATCTGGGAGATTAACCCCTTCAACGAAGAGAGCGTCCATCCGGACGACCTCAAAAACCCGATTGGAGCCTAAGGGCTCCATGCACCAACCGACCACAGGGCCGGAAAGCAAGCCGGCCCCCACTCTCCCACAGTCCACAGGAGGACCCCAATGACCCTGAATAAACTCATGGCCCAAACCCAAGTCGACGCGTTTCACAACGCCCTGGTGGATTTTCTTTACTTCGCCCTCATCGCCCAGCCCTACCAGGGACTTGCCTCAAAGGCGATGCTGGAGAAAGCCCGCACGCAAATCCAGACGGCCGTGAGCTCTATCATCAGCAAATGCTCTTACCGCGGCACCCGGGACATCTACCTGTATATCCACCTTATACAGGGCAGACAAAGCCTCCACGAGAGGCTGTCCCAGGTCCAAAGAGAGACTGCTGATGAAAACCCGGTAGAGGCCGAGCTGCTCCCGCAGCTTTTGGAGGATTTCTACAGCCGGCTAAAAACCGACTTTGAACACCACCACGGCGCACCTTCCCGGGCCAGGGTCACGGCCTGAACAGGCCACAAAAAAATAGCGAAGCCCCGGCCTCGCTATTTTGATTTCTACACGATCAGGTTTTCTGCGTGCCCATGGTCTTCCCAGGTGTTTATGCCCAGCACCTCTTCCGGGGTAATGGGCAAACTGTTCACCCGCTCCCCCTGCCCCACGGCAATCTCCAGCATATCGGTCAAATAATACTCGCTTTGCGTGTTCTGTTTGTCAATCCGGCCGATATTTGCCCACAGCCACTGGCTATCAAAACAGTAGACGCCGGGGTTAACTTCCTTAATCTGTTTTTCTTCAGCAGTGCAGTCTTTGTACTCGGTTATTTTTAATATATCGCCGCTGCTGTTGCGGATAATCCGGCCGTATTTTTCCAAAGCGCCCAAGGGGCCGTCGAAATTTTTAACCGTAGCGGTAAACATGGAAAGCTTGTCACCTGTCAGTTCCTGGGTTTGGATTAAATTTTTCAGGCTCTCCGCGCGGATAAAAGGCATGTCGCCGTAAAGCACCACGACATTTTTGGCCGTGACCAGGCTTTTTGCGGCCGCGGCCGCGTGTCCCGTGCCCAGCTGCTGCTCCTGGAACGCGTAAAGGTATTTCGCTCCCAGCTCCTGCCTAACCTTGTCCTGCATGAAGCCCACCACCACCACCGGAGGCAATTCCAATTCCAATTTTTTTACTTCGTCCAAAATATACGAAATAAGCGGACGGCCCTTTAAGGGAGCAAGTACTTTTGGCCAGGGCTGGGAGCGA
>JAMCYA010000016.1 GCA_023473845.1 Patescibacteria group bacterium | reverse complement strand
ACGTCAAAAGGCGTAATCCTTTTCGTCTTCCAGCTGTTCTACCATGCGGGCAAATTCAGTGTATTTTTCCGTGGGATCCATGTCCGGACTGGAAATAATCAGAGGTGTTCGGGCCTCATCGATCAGAATACTGTCCACTTCGTCTACAATGGCAAAAAACAAGTCGCGCTGGACCATTTGGCTGGCGTGCTGCACCATATTATCACGCAAAAAATCAAAGCCAAATTCGTTGTTCGTCCCGTAGGTAATGTCAGCAGCGTACGCCTGGCGCCGGGAAATGGGGCGCATGTGTTTTACGTCCATCACCAGGCCTTGGGTGGCGCCTTCCAGCTGTTCAATCTCGGAAGCTTCGGGCTGGTACGAGGAATCATACAAAAAAGACTGTTCGTGCTGAATGGAAGCCACGGACAAACCTAAATAATGGAAGATCGGGCCCATCAAGGAGGCCTGCCACCGGGCCAAGTAATCGTTGACTGTTACCAAGTGCGAACCTTTACCCGCCAAGGCATACAACACCAAAGGCAGGGTGGCGGTCAAGGTTTTGCCCTCGCCGGTGCGCATTTCCGCAATATGGTTTTCAGCCAGTGCAAAACCGCCGGCAACCTGGACATCGTAATGGAACTGTCCGATGGCTCTTTTGGCGGCCTCCCGGGTAAGCGCAAAAACCCTAGGCGCAATTCGGCGCAATTCGGCCCGAATTTCATCGCGCTCGGTTTTTCCCGCGAACTCGGAGATAAAATCCTGGATTTCTTTTTTAATATCCTGTTCGCTCAAAAGCGAAACAGCGTCTTTAAACCCATTCACTTCTTCCAGTTCTTTTGACCATCTGACCAGCGCAGACTTTTCACCGCTGAAAATTCTTGAAAGTATTGACATGCTTATATTTATACAATTTCTCTGCTATTTTATGACACTTTATTATACCAGAACTTCGCATAAAAACAAAGGCCGCCGGACACGTGCTGCCCGAGCGGCCGAAAGCGAAAATTTTTGATTACATACCCCGCTTCAGCCTGGAGGCGCTGCGGGCGGCGACTTTGCGCCTCGTCAGCTGTTTATCTTTGGCCTTCATCAGCTGCTCTTTAATTTTGGGCAAAGCAAGGTCGAAAGCGGCGTAAAAATCCTGGGCAAAACCTTCCGCATAAAACTTAGTCGGCAAGATGTTTATTTCTGTGCGGAAAATATCCCCAGTTTTATGCTTTTTGTCGATTTCCAACTCAACGTGGAGCTTGTGCTCGGGCTTTAAAAACTTTTCCAAAGAGCTTAGCTTTTCCTCAATAAAATTCTTAATGGAGGGGGTAAGCGTCGTGTTTGTGGCTTTGATGTTGATTTTCATAAAAATTCCGTCTTGATTTTAAATTATACTGCTAAAGCGTATATGCAGTTTAGCATTTTCCGCTTCAAATTTCAACGCTTTTTAATTGTTCGGCCGCAAACCCCAGCAGGATGGGCTCTAGGTCAAGGTTCAGGCCCAATGTTTGCCTAACAACAGAAACCACTTTCCCCGCCAAATGCAGCACATCCGAAGCAGTGGCCAGGCCGGTATCGTTAACTATCACTAAAGGCTGCGCATGGTTTATTTTTGCTCCGCCGTACTTTAAGTCCTTTAAACCGCAAAGTTCGATCAAAGCCGCGGCCGGCAGCTTAACCTTCCCCTCCCCGTCTGCAAACTTTTTCCTGTCCAAGCTTATGGCCTGATCGGCCCCGAAAGCAGCCCCAACCTTACCCAGCAGATCAGCATACTCCGGCTGGCCGAGCGACAAGTTTTTAAAAAATGAACCGGCATTGCCATTTTTGGCCTCATGGGGAAACGGGTATTTGGAATTTCGGATCTTTATTATGGCCGCGCGGATTTCTTCCAAGCCCGGCAAATGGCCGGCAAACCTTTCCTTTAAATCCCGGTATTCCAAAATTGGCGCCGGCAACAGGCTTAAGCGCAAGGTTAAATACAAAATTATGTAACGGCCCTTTTGGGAACCGTTGAAAATACTGCGCCGATAAGCAAAGCCGCAGGCGGCGTTTTTAAGCTCGACAAGCGACTGGCTGGCCGTATCGTAAACAACCACGGATTCTACCAGGCGCGATGCCTCCTGGCCGTATGCGCCAACATTCTGCACGGCAATGGCGCCGCAGCTGCCCGGTATATGGGAAAGGTTTTCCGCTCCCCACCAACCGCGCTCAACGGCCCAGCTTACCACCTGGTCCCAGTTTTCGCCCGAAGCCACCTTCAGCCACACTCCTGACTCGTCCTGTTTTATTTTTTCCTTGCCCAGCAGGTTGATTTTCAAAACCAGCCCCTCAAAACCTTGGTCGCTGACCAGCAAGTTGCTGCCGCCGCCCAGCACGAAAACGGGCAGCTGGCGAAGCTGGGCAAAACTTAAAGCCGTTTTTATTTCTTCCAAGCTAGAGGCTTCGCAAAACCAGCGGGCCGGGCCGCCGATTTTAAATGTCGTATAAGGGGCCAAGGGTACGTTTTCAAGTATATCCATTTTATGAAAAATTATTGGAACACCCCAGAAGCAGCACTGCCCGGCCGGGCCGGCGCAGGCTGGCGTCCTTTAAGCCAGCCAAAACCCCAGTAAAACAAGGCCGACGCAACTATAAAAATTATCACTGCATAAACCCAAATCTTGGTGTTAGGCTGCATTTTTTGTCTCCTTTAGCTCGTAAGCCAGGCGGTTAAAATTGCCGACGGCCATAACCACCACAACGTCGCCGGGCCGGAGCTCCGCTTTCAGAATTTTCAGCGCTTCGTCCTTATCCTTAACGAGCCGGATGGCTTCGGCCTTCTGTCCCATATGCTTTTTAATGGCATCAATAACTTCCCCGGAAGTCACGCTGGCGTCTTTTACGCTTTCGCGGGCCGGATATATTTCGGAAATCAGGACGCAGTCGGCTTCGTCAAAACTGCCAGCCAATTCTGGCAGCGTGGCTTTGGTTCGAGAAAAAGTGTGGGGTTCAAAAATTGCCCAGACCCGGCTGCCGGGATACTTCAGCCGCGCGGCCGCCAGGGTTTCTTTTACAGCCGTGGGGTGATGGGCGTAATCATCGATTAAAACCGCACTGTGACTGCTGCCCACCAGTTCAAACCGGCGCTTAATGCCGGCATACGAAAGCAGGTCCAGGGCAAAAGATTCGGGCTGGAAACCCAGCGCCCTCAGGCAGGCAACGCAGGCCAGGGCGTTATAAACATTCAGCTGGCCTGGAAGCTGAATCTGGTAGTCCTCAGTCAGTCCCAAAAGCTTGGCGGTTGCGTCCTTACTTAGGCTGTTTTTAACTTTAAATTTCGTATACTCGCCGTACTCCAGGGATTCGGCCTGCAAATCAGCGGCGTTTTCGATGCCGAAGCTGACGCTGGTCAAATCGGTTTCGTGCACCAGCCTCGTAAGCCGCGCATCATCGGCGTTATACACAACCAGGCCATCTTCAGGCAGGCCTGCAATTAACTGCCGGAATTCATCCTCCAGCTCCTCCACACTTGAAAAAACGTCCGGGTGGTCTAGCTCTAAATTGGTCAACACTAAAATATCCGGCTTGTAGTACTGAAATTTAGGCGTTGGGTCGTCGAATTGCGCCTTATACTCATCGCCCTCAAACACGGCGTAATGGCCGTCACCTGCATAAAAATTGCTTTGGTAATTTTGGAGCACGCCGCCCACAATATATGAGCTGTTGTCCTGATGCCTCAGCAAGTGGCCAAGAAGGCCTGCTGTGGTGCTTTTACCATGCGTGCCGGCCACTACAATGCGCAAGCTGTCTTTAAACATCTCATGCAGCAGCTCCGCAAAGCCGCAACGCGCCAAACCCTGGGCCAAAATTTCTTTCACTTCAGGATTGGTTTCGCTTTCGCCGGCTGAAAGCACATACAAGTCCGCTGCCGCAGCGCTGACATGAGCGGCATCATAACCCAGATGGTAGCTGATTTTAAGCCTGTCCAGCACGCTTTTTGCCGGATCATAAACCGCCTGACTGTCGCTGCCGGAAACCTCATACCCCCTCTGCTTGGCCAGGCAGGCCACGGCAGACATGGCAATCCCGCCAATGCCTACGAAATATATGCTTTTTACGTCTTCTAAATTCTTCATATTATTGTTCCAAAAGTTCTTTTATTTTACCTGAATTTTCCGAAGCTGTCTGCCTGCCCAGCTCGTAAAATCTGCGGATGGTCTGGGAAGAAAACTCGCTGCGTTTGTACTTGCCCAGCTTGGGCTGAATCAGCATGTCGCAGGGCGGCTCCTGTAAATCCAGCTTTTGGGCAGCTAGGGCTATGTCCAAGCTTTTGCCTAAGACGGAAAAAGTGCGGGGCCTCTTTTCCTCCTCTTCGGTTTCCGGAATCAGGCTGATTATCCAATCCAGCATTTCGTTGATTTCTTCAACAAAAAATATTTTTTTCATCAAGTTGTACATTTTTTTCACGGTCAGCTGTTTGGAGGTAAAAATGTGCTTGGTGCCGCGCAAAGTAACGCCCACCACCACGTCGACGTTTGCCTGTTTCAGGCTTTCGGTGGGCACGATGGTTAAGAGCCCGCCGTCCACCAAGGTCCGCCCGCCCCAGACCACGGGCTCAAAAATCCCCGGCAGGGTACAGGAAATCCTGGCCGCACGGGCAATGTCGCCCATTTGCATCAAAACTTTTTCCCCGGTCTCCACATCCACGCAGGAAAAAGACATGAGGGGGCGAACATCTTCGAACCTTAAACCTTTGGTATATTTGCGGATTTCTTCTTCCACTAAATCCAAAGAATAATAGCCGCCGCCGTTGCCCTTAAGCACCAGCTGTTTTATTTGGGCCGTATCCAAATTTAAAACCCGTTCCTTAAATTCAGGCAGAGAACCGCAGGCATAGGCGGCCGCCACCAGGCTGCCGCCGCTGCAGACCGAAATATAATCCGGTCGCAAGCCCTGTTCGTCCAAAACTTCCAAAAAACCGATATAAAAACTGCTTCTGTTGCCACTGCCGCTTAAAGCCAGTCCGAAAGTCTTCTTTTTTTTGTCACCCAGATTACTTTGCATGGTGTTTTTCGGCCAAGAGCGCAACTTCGCCGGCGATTTTTTCCGCCGCGTCATGCGGCATAATCTTATGTATGTTTTTCTGCATGGATTTTTGCATGTCGTATTTAAACAAAAGCTTCCTGACCACGTATGCCAGCGCATCGGCCGAAAGATGTTCCTGCGGCAAAACCAAGGCGGCCTGGGTGCGGTCTAGATAATAGCCGTTAAGTTCCTGATGAGTGTCCGGCATGGGCACCACAATCGCCAGCTTGCTTAAAAAGGACAGTTCGCTAATGGTGGACAAGCCGGCCCGGCACAGCACAATATCCGCTGCCGCGTATGCCAAGTCCACCCGGTCAACAAAATCAAACACGCGGTAATGCGCCTGGTCTTTCAACCCTTCACGGCCGCGCCCCTGGAACCCGGCTGAGTGGATAATCTGCACAGTTTTCTTCAGCTTGGGCAGGGCCTCCTGGATTAGCTGGTTTAGGAAGGCTGAACCGGTGCCGCCGCCCATAACGTACAGTACAGGCAGGTCCGAGGACAGATTGAAATATTTCAAAGCCTCAGCCTTGTCTGCGCTGGCCAAATTCGGCCTAACAGGATTGCCGGTGACCAGAATTTTGTCAGCCCCGGGCCTGCGGTAAAAAAAGCCCACGCCTGACAAAAAATGCTTGGCAGTCGCCTCAAAGGTTACGGTAATTTTTTTGGCGGGGAACTGGCAAAGCGTGTTTGCCAGGCTGGGGAGAACGTCTTGTTGGTGAATGACGCTTGGTATGCCCAAAAGCCAGCCAGCCCAGACCAGCGGGACTTGTACATATCCGCCGG
>JAMCYA010000044.1 GCA_023473845.1 Patescibacteria group bacterium | reverse complement strand
TCGTTGAGCACATGAAAGCCGGCCACCTGCAAAGCAAAGCCACACTGGTAAATAGAGTGGTATGTGCCGCTAATCCAAATCGTGCCTTCGGGTTTTAGGACCCGCTTCACAGCCTGTATCCATTCCAGGTGAAATTCAAAATCTTTTTTTAGCCCATTGCTTTTGTCCCACGTGCCCTTGTTCACACTCACCCGGCGTCCAGCATGAACTGTAAATCCCCCGTTAGAAAGCAAGTAAGGAGGATCAGCAAAAACCATATCTACCGAATTTTCCGGTAACTGGGCCAGCAATTTTAAAGAATCAGCATTATAAAGAACAAAATCGTCCTTGCTGAAGTAAGCTTATAGGTTTTCAGCACCGAGTATCTTTTCACTCATTTTATTTCGTTTTTTGCTTGTTTTCTCTGCTTTCATATATAGTATACAATCGTTCACCCTTTGTCAATCTTATTTATCCACTTCTACTCTATTATTCTAACCTGCGGATCTTTCTTTGGCAAAAATTACCTCAAAATAATCAAAACCCCGCTTTCGCGGGGTTTTGTGAAATACTTTTAAGCTAAAATTTGATTCACCAGGTCTGTAACCCCAATCCGTTTTTCCGCGGAATACGGCAGCACCTTGTAGTCGCCCACTGCATCCTGAATGTCCTTAAGCTTCCTTTTGTATTCCGAGGGTTTGAGCTTGTCCACCTTGTTGGCCACAATCACCACATTTTTGTCCGCCTGTTCCAAACTGTGGAGCATTTGCAGGTCCGTGTCCGTCACCCCCACCACGGCATCCACAATCATCACCACTTTTTTCTGTTGGTAAGGCGAGCCCAGCAAATACCAGTAAATGCGCTGCTGGAGCAGGTTCTGCACGTCTTTGGAGGCGCGGGCAAAACCATAACCCGGCAAATCCACCAAGTAAACTTTGTTGTTTATAAGAAAAAGATTTATTTCCTGGGTGTGCCCGGGAAAGGCACTGGTTTTGGCCAACCCTTTTTTGCCCGTTAAAGAATTGATCACGCTGGACTTGCCCACATTGGACCGGCCAATAAAAACCACCTGGGGCGTGCCGTCTTCCAAAAGCTCGTCTTCTCCCACTATCCCTTTTACAAATTTGGCCGAAGTTATATTCACAAATTCCTTTCGTTCGCCTATTCGCGCGAATTAGAGCACGGTATAAAAGCCCGGTTAATTAAACGCGCTGGATATGCGTATCCTTAAACTGCGTAGGGTACTTGAGCCCATAGCCCACCAAGCGGTCTATGCCAATGTGCGCGGTCCACAAAAAACTAATTAAAAATAGCGTGGTGCCCTGCCCGGTGGCCAAATGGAAAGCTATGCAGGCCAGCGGGAACGCGTAAAAGTGGAACAGGTTGTAAACCGCGCTGCCGACTTTGGGGCTAACCAAGAAAGCCAAGAGGCCAAGGTCAGGCGCCAAAACCAGCCAGGACATGCCCCATCCCCCGCCGAAATGGACATACAAAACAATTGAGGCAGCAAACACCACCAACCCTTCCAGTCTGATTAAAACATTTACCATTGAAAACTTCATAAAAATATCTAATTATTTTAAAGCACATCAAGCACCGACTTAACCAAACTGCTTACCGGCCGGTTTAAGCTGTAGAACATTTGTAAATTGACTTGTTCGCGGTCCAGAATATCCGCCGTGCGCAAAAGTCCCAAATGTTTAGATGTGGCCTTGAAGGAAAGCTTAATCTCCCTGGCCACCTCCCCCACGCTAGCCTTGCTGTTCTTATTTAGATACTTGACTATGGCCAGCCGCCGCCGGTTAGCCAAGGCTTTAAGCAATTTTTCCGTATCTTTCATGGTTTTTACTCCTTTAGCCCATACTACCACAATTCCTACTGTTCGCCTATTCGCGCGAATAAGAGCAAGGAAAGAAACAGGGGGCACTTAAGAATCGCGGGCTTAGCAAAACTCAAGCCAAAAATGCTATAATTCCCCTATGCCGAATGTGATTGAAGTCAAAAATCTGCTGAAAACCTATAAGAAAGGCCGGAAAGGCGGAGATACTTTCCGAGCCGTGGACAACGTGTCTTTTAACGTGGAAAAAGGCGAAATTTTCGGGCTCCTGGGCCCGAACGGCGCGGGCAAGACCACGACTTTGGAAATTATCGAGGGCTTAAAAAAACAGGACAGCGGCAAAGTCACAATTTTGGGCCTGGACAACCTACGGCACACTACGGAAATTAAAAAGCGCATTGGCGTGCAGCTCCAGGAGTCCGGCTACTTGCCCAATCTTACCCTGGGCGAACTCCTCAGCCTGTTTGCTTCCTTTTATCACCACGAAACTACGGATATTAAATGGCTCTTAAGGCTCGTGGACTTGGAAAGCAAGGAGCACGCCTACGTCAAAGACCTGTCCGGGGGCCAGCGCCAGCGCTTTACCATTGCCACCACCATGGTCAACAGCCCGGAAATTGTGTTTTTGGACGAACCCACCACGGGCCTGGACCCTTCGGCCCGGCGCTCTTTGTGGCAGCTGGTCAAAAACATTAACAGCCAGGGCATTACCGTGATTCTCACTACCCACTACAGTTTCGTGGTGATAAAAGGAAGCAAACAGGCTGAGGAGTTCGCCCAGGGCAAGATTTTAGAAATTGACGAACCAGCCAAGCTTATTGATAACCTCTCCCAGACTTCGCAAATTTCTTTTCTGACCGATGCCACGGTGGATGAGGCAATTTTTTACCAGGCACCCGGCGTGACCAAGGTTTTCCACCACGCGCCCAAGACCATTTTGGAAATCGACTCGCTCAACCACATTGGCGAAATTGTGGAACTCTTACGCGCGCACCGGATTAAGTTTTCCGGTTTTATGGTGAAGACTGCGTCCTTGGAAGACGTGTATTTAGATCTGACGGGAAAGGAGTTCGACAATGAATAGCTTCAAGCAGCTGTTTTTGGCCAACCTCAAAATTTTCTACCGCGAAAAGTCGGGGTTCTTTTGGACCTTGGCCATGCCCGCGTTTATTTACATTGCCCTGTCCGTGCTGCCCATTAATGGCGCGTTCGGCAGGGGCTCCAATTACGCGAATTTTGTGCTGCCCGGCATTATTGCCATGGTGATTATGCAAGGCGGAATTTACGGCTTGGCTTACTGGATGACGGACTTAAAGGCCCGCGGGGTGATAAAGCGCCTCAATGCCACGCCCATAGACCCCAAAGAACTGGTGCTCTCCCTAGTGGCTTCGCGCGTCTTGGTAATTTTCGGGCAAGTGATTATTCTCACGCTTTTGGGCGTGGTGTTTTTCCACGCCCAGTTTGCGGGCAACATTTTGTCCGTAGCCGTCCTGGCCACGCTCGGCGGCGGAATTTTCCTGACTTTGGGCCTGCTCATTTCCACGTTTGCCACTTCCTACGATTCGGCTGCGCCCATTACTTCGGCCATTGGCCTGCCCATGACTTTTTTGGGCGACATTTTCTACCCGGTTTCCGTGCTCCCGCACGGCCTCCAGGTTTTGGCCAAATGCCTGCCCATTACCTACCTGGCAGATGGCATGCGCCTGGCCTACTCCCAGCCTTTTGCCTGGCCCACGTTTTGGCCGGATGCTGCAATCTTGCTGGCCTGGCTGCTGGGCATCTTGCTCCTCGCCTCCCGGGTATTTAAACTCAGAGAATAAATAAAAAACCGCCCGGCAGGGCGGTTTTTTATTTGAGCAGCTTTTGCATTTGGGCCTGAGTTTTATACGCCACTTTCACACCCCAGGAGAAACCGAGAGCCTGGGCCATGACCACGCCCACCCGCACGCCCGTATATGAGCCCGGCCCTTTGTTCACAAAAATTTTTTGCAATGTCGGCCGGCGGCCGTGCAAAAACTCTTCCAGCTTGGCCAAAGTTTCATGCGACTTTTGCGCATTAAGCTTGTAAACTTTTTTGCGCAAGCTCTTACCTTCGCCAAGCGCAAAGGTGGTTTGGTTAAAATCCGCAGTATCAATGTATAAGTTCATAGGCTTAGCCTTTCGAAATTAGGAGTTCGCGTACCACTTGCCGGTCGTCCCAGGCAATGCGCCGGTTGCCCGGCAGCACCAAAAACTGTTCGCTGCCCTTGCCAGTAATAACCACTGTGTCCCCGGCCCGGGCCTGAGCCAGCGCTTTTTTGATGGCCGCGCGCCGATCCAGAATAATTTCAAAGTCCTTATGCGGCGCTGCCTGCCTAATGCCGGTTGCCACATCGGCCACAATTTTTTGGGGATCGGAATCGTACACGTCATCGTTGGTAACAAAAATTTTGTCCGCGTATTGGGCGGAGATTTTCCCAAATTCAAACCGCTTACCCACATCCCGGTGCCCGCCCGTAGACCCGAACACGTGCAGAATTTGCCCATGGGGCAAGGCGGCCAGGGCCTGAAGAGCCGTGGCCATGCCCGCAGGCTCAGGCGCGTAGTCCACAAACACGCGGAAAGCTTGCCCGGCTTTTATTTCTTCTAAACGCCCGGCCGAACCGGTAAAGTCCTGCAAGGCCAGGGCAGAAGCCGCCAGGCTGATACCGAGCGCTTCGGCCGCAGCGGCCGCCAGGCTGGCGTTGTAAGCGTTAAACTCCCCGGCCAAAGGCAAAACAAAGGCCGTGTGCTCCAAAGCGAAGGCCAATTTTTCCCCGGCGCGGATATCGGTCAGCAGCAAAACTTTTTCCAGCTGATAAAACTTTTTAGCCGCGTCCCGGGTAATGCCCAGCTTGTGCGCGGCCGGAAACTGCAAAAAATAATCGGCCTGCGCATCATCCAAATTCGCCACAATCGCCGAATGCTTGCCAACAAGCTTGGCAAAAAGCTTGCCTTTGGCCTGTTTGTAATTTTCAAAACTGCCGTGCGCTTCCACATGCGCGGGGTGAAGGTTGGTAAACAGGGCCAGGCTAAAAGGAATGCCCAAGTGCCGGTTCTGGGCCAGGCCTTCGGATGTGCATTCCACAATGGCAAACCTGCAGCCGTTTTTTTTCATGGCCAAAAGCTGCTTTTGCAAAAGCGGCCCGCCGGGCATGGACAGGCCGTGCCGGTTCATGCGCTCGGTCTGGCCGTGATGAAAACTGATGGTGGTAATAAAGCCGCAAGCGCGCTGGCTGCGGTTTAAAATTTGCGCCAGCATGCGCACCGTGGAAGACTTGCCCGCCGTACCGGTCACGCCAATGACGGTCATGCCTTGCCCCGGCCGGCCATAATAATAGGAAGCGGCCACGGCCAAGGCGCCGTGGTAGTAGGGCTGTAAAACCTTAAACAGTTTTTTGGGCAGCAAGCTGCGGAGCACCTGTTTGAAAAAGCTCATGCAGGCATTATAGCGAAATTGGCTTAAAAGAAAAAATATCGTATAATAAAGGCGAAGAAAACCTTTTTAAGAAACAAAGTGAACAATTTTCCCTTAAACCTCCTGACCCTGCCCGTGTGGTGGTATACCACGGGCTTGAAATTGGTCTGGCGTTGGTATCGGCGGCGGACCAATTTTTTCCTGCAATCCACGGGTCTGGTGCTGTTTGCCCGCCACATGAACGAACCGCTCTACCAGGACTACAGCAAGAGCGGCGTGTTCATCAGCTTCTTTTTAAGGATCCTGGTGCTACTGTATAAAGCCCTGGCCTCGGGCCTGAGCCTGGTACTTTACGGCCTGGTGCCCGTGCTTTACGTCTGCCTCCTGCCCGGCGCGCTAGTCATGATTATTTTTCAACTCTTAAACCCTGCTTGAACTGGATTTGCAAAAAAACTCCGGACCCGGCTGGCCGCTGGCCGCGCGCGCGGGCAAAGTTACCCTAACTTTTGGCGGCAGCCTGAAAGCCGAACGCATTGGCAAGGAACGGCTGAGTTTTTTGCTGGAACGGGTGGTGGATATTTTACTCTGGTCTTTGCTGCTTTTGGGCCTGTTGGCCCTGGCGGCTTCCGCTTATTCGGGCTTCCAAGCCTGGGGCAGCCGCTACCTGTGGGAAGGCCGCTTTCTTTGGGAAGGTTCGGCTTACAGTTTTGTCTTTTGGCTGTCGGCGCTGACCGACTTGTACCTCTGGGCCCGGCGCGCGCGGCCAGCGGCC
>JAMCYA010000018.1 GCA_023473845.1 Patescibacteria group bacterium | reverse complement strand
ACGGGCCGCTATTGGCCGGAGTCAGGTTTTCCGACCATACAATTTTGACCCATTCCGTGGTAATCCGCGGGCAATCCGGCACGGTGAGGTATATTTCCACGCAATTCTTCATACGCTGCCAAGGCTTCGTGCAAAGTCACGCCCGCGCCAATTTCCGTTGCCTGGTCGTGGGCCGAAAATTTTAAAGTTTTGGAACCGCCAATGGGAAAATCTTCCTCAGCTGCGTACAAAATGGGGGTTTCCTTGCGCGTGGTCTGGATGTAGACGTTCCCCTGGTGGCGCGCCGCTTCCCACACCAGCTTTTCCGCGGACACCGCGTCCGACGGGTACAGCACCACGCTGCCGGACACGGACCGGAACATAGACAGCTCCTCCAAGCCCATTTGGCTGCTGCCATCCTCGCCAATGCTTACGCCCGCATGCGAGCCGCAGAACTTAATGTTGCCGGCCGCATACTGCGACATGCGAATCTGGTCAAACGCGCGGGACAAAAACGCGGCAAAAGTGGACACGAACGGCAGTTTGCCGCGGCGGGAAAAACCCAAGGCCATGCCGGCCATGTTCTGCTCCGCAATGTAGCACTCCACAAATTTTTCCGGATAATTCTTTTTAATGTCTGCCGCATAAGTGGAATTGCTGGTTTCCGCATCCAGCACCACCAAATTGGCATAAGCCGCGGCCAAATTCACCAGCGCATTGCCATAAGCTTTGCGCGTGGCCACAGTTTTATCCTGAGGGTAAGCAGTGAGCTTAATGGGCGGATGCCCGGGCAATGGAGCGGGTTTTACAGCCTGTTCAGGCAACTGGACTTCGCCTACCAAAGTTTTATCCACTTCGCCCAGTTCCTGCAACGCTTTTGCCAATTCATCCTGTTTTAAAGCTTTGCCGTGCCAGTTGTCCTGGTCCTCCAAAAAAGACACGCCTTTGCCTTTTAAAGTTTTAGCCACCACCAGTTTAGGCAGCCCATTCTGCTCTGACAAAAGTTTTTTATAAACGGCGTCAATCTCCTCCAGATTATGCCCGTCAATAATTTCCGTTTGCCAGCCAAAAGCTTCGCCCTTGCGTTTAAAATCTTCCAAGTTATGGCCTTGCATGGTTTCGCCTCTTTGGCCCAAGCGGTTTACATCAATAACAGCCAACAAATTGTCCAATTTATAGTGGGCGGCCAGCTGCATGGCTTCCCACACGCTGCCTTCGGCCATTTCCGAATCGCCCAAGAGCACAAACACCCGGCCAGGCAATTTGTCGAGTTTGGCATTTAGCGCCTCGCCCACGCCCACGGACAAACCCTGGCCCAAAGAACCGGTTGGCACTTCCGTATAGGGAAATTCCAGGGTTGGATGGCCTTCCAATCGCGAACCAAACTGGCGCAGGGTTAGTATTTCCTCGCCGCTGACTTTGCCGGCAGCCGCATACAACGAATAAAATAAGGGACTGGCATGGCCTTTAGAAAAAATCAGCCGGTCATTGGCCGGATTGTCCGGCTGGCTTAAGTCGAAATGGTAGTGACCGCCAAAAAATAATCCAGTCATGACATCCGTTGCGGACAAGGACGAAGTCGGGTGGCCGCTGCCCGCGGCCGTGGTAGAGGTCAAAATATGGTAACGCACCAGCTTGGCAAGCTGTTCTAAATTATTTTTCATACAAACTTAGTTTATGTGTTTGGTTTCCGTATGTTCCAGCAACTCTTCACCTTTCAAATGCTTATCGGTGTGCTCCCCCACTTCGGCCGCCAGCCGGGCCTTTTCGCCCTCAAAAAAAAGTATCTGCTCATTGAGCCTGGCTATTTCCCTGCCCAGTTCATCTAAACCTGCCTGGTCTTGGGTGTGGAGCCTTTTCTGCGTTGCCGCCCTAAGCTCGGTCTCCAGCTCTTTTTGCTTGGCTTCGGCCTCTTGCAGGCTATCAAAAGCCTCTCCGGCCTTATGGACATGCTCGGAATACCGATGTTCACCTGATGATTTCATATAGAAGTGATTATTTGATAATAAAACTCTGTGAGTTAATTTTACCATAAATATGTAAAAGGGCCCTGCTTTTGGCAAGGCCCTTTTACTCCTATTTATTTCCTTAGTTTAGCCAGCTTTTTGATTTCCTTTACTTTATCCAGCTTTTCCCAGGGCAATTTTAAATCATTGCGGCCAAAGTGGCCATAAGCCGCTACCTGGCGGTAAATCGGCCGCCGCAAATTTAACTGCTTGATAATCATGCCCGGCCGCAAATCAAAGACTTTCTCGACAATGCCCGCAATGGCATCATCGGCAATTTTGCCCGTGCCAAAAGTGTCCACGCGCACGGACAGGGGTTCGGGCACGCCAATGGCGTACGCCACCTGGACTTCCAATTTTTTGGCCAAACCCGCAGCCACCAAATTTTTGGCCACATAGCGCGCCATATAAGAACCCGACCTGTCCACTTTGGACGGATCTTTGCCGGAAAAACAGCCGCCGCCGTGCCGGCCCATGCCGCCATAAGTGTCCACAATGATCTTGCGGCCGGTCAGCCCCGTATCACCCTGCGGCCCGCCAATCACGAAGCGGCCCGTGGAATTGACCAGAATCCGGGTATGTTTGTCCAAAAGCTTACCCGGAATGACTTTTTTTATTACCTGTTTGGTAATTTCGCTCTTCAATTTCTCGCTGTCCACATCCGGATCGTGCTGAGCAGCAATCAGCACCGTGTGCACGCGCTTGGCCTTGTCCCCGTTATATTCCACGGTTACCTGGCTTTTGCCGTCCGGACGGAGTCCTTTCACAATACCGTGTTTTCTCACATAAGCCAGGCGCTGGGTTAATTTGTGCGCCAGCACAATCGGCAAGGGCATATACTCTTTGGTTTCGTCCGTGGCCAGGCCGAACATCAGCCCCTGGTCGCCGGCGCCGATTTTTTCCAAATCTTCCTTAACCACGCCCCCGCTCTTGCCTTTAATGAACGCGTCCACGCCCATGGCAATATCGGAAGACTGCTCCTTAATGGCCACAAGCAAACCGGAGGTTTCCCACTGGAAGCCGTATTCCGCATTGGTGTAGCCAATGTCCTTAATGACCTCGCGCGCCACTTTGGGAATGTCCACATAGGTCTTAGTGGTGACTTCGCCCGCCACCACGCACACGCCGTTGGTCAGCAGGGTTTCCACCGCCACGCGGCCGCGGGGGTCAGCTTTTAAAATTGCGTCCAGCACGGCATCGGAAATCTGGTCAGCCATTTTATCCGGATGGCCTTCGGTCACGGACTCGGAAGAAAAAAGTTTCTTCATAATTTTTTTGCTTAATTCTTTTTAATTATTTATGCTTCGAGCGGAACGGATTAATGCCGGCCGCGAGAAAACCCTGAAGGGAAAAGATGGGTTTTAAAAAGGAAAACCGACAAGGTTGTCCTTTTTAAAGATATAAAAAATCCCGTTCTTCACGGGTATAAAAATTATCTTTCCCTGTGAAGGGCTAGAGGTAGCACCTTGTCCGTAAAAGACAGGTTGCTGGCGAGGTCTCTGGGCTAGTTCCCTACCTCGCACTCTTGATACGCACTTATTTAATTAAGACTAGCTTACACCGGGTATGGTTTTTTGTCAATTTACCCATTTGCGGAAATTAGCCAAAAAAACTGGCGTGCGTGCCCAAAGGCTGGTTTCTTATACCTGCACCAGCAGGGTCAACATCAACCCATTTTTCCCCAATCCTAACCTGTAAGTACTGGTGCGGTACGAAGTTTAAAAAAACATGCCTAACCCGTATATCCTGTTCCGTAAAATACCGGCTTTTAACCAAGAGGGTAAAAACCGCAAAGTTGATGGGCCCGCAGTAAATAAATTTTTGGGTAGACCAAATTTCTTTCAAATCCCTGACCGTCATCCGATAAATCCTAGTGCCGGCCTTAAAGCGGGTATGCTGCCACTGGTGCAAGGTCTTTTCCAGTACCAAGTCGTATACCGCCTGCAAATAGGCTTGCTGGCTGGCGGCTTTGCTTTCCAAATCCTTAATCGCTTTTTGCATTTCATCCGGCACTGCCGCCGGCGCCTTAAAGCCGCCAAAGCCCATAAATGGGGCAACCAAACGGAGCAGAACAAAGACAATAAAAAAATAGCCGGCTATAATAGCTATTAATAAAAGAAAGTAATTCATAAGATTGTTTTGGAGCGGGTAGCGGGAATCGAACCCGCATCATCAGTTTGGAAAACTGAGATAATAACCATTATACGATACCCGCATTTTTTTGTGTGCTGATTATAACATTTTCATAGAAAAAATAAAACCCCCTTTTCGGGGGTTTTCGCTCTGACTAAAGATTTATAAAAACTCCTAACCCTGGGGGCTTCTCAGCTTCACCGCTTCCTTGAAAGCCTCACCGGCTTTGAACTTCGGCGTATTCAGTTCCGGAATGGTAATCTTCTGAGTGGGGTTCCGGGGGTTAACGCCGATCCTGGGAGCGCGATGGGATACGCTGAACTGGCCAAAACCTGAAATGTTTACTTTATCACCGTTTCTAAGCACATCGTAAACCATTTGAATAAAGGTGTTTAAATACCTTTCGGCCTCGCTAACGGTAATGCCCAGTTTGGCCGCCAATTGTTCCGTAAATTGCAGCTTGTTCATATGCGTAGGTCTCCTTTTGTGGGGTTAATTATCTTGGGTTAAATGCCTACATATTATAGCACTATTCCTATAAATCAACTACAAATCTGAGGGATTTTATGCCGGTTGTCCAGAGCTCGGATTTCTTGGTAAAAACTTGTATAACCAGAAGAGAAAAAACCCGCAGGCGAAAGCCAAAACCAGGTACCTAAGGCCCGGCAAGCCGGACGCAGCAGAATCATTGACAGTTTGACCGGATTCTTTTTCTTCAAGCTGCCGACTAAGGTTCTCTACGGCTGCCTGCAAAGCCGCCAGCCGGACCCCCTGTTCCTGGTTTTGCTGGGATAGGCTTGCCAAGATGGCGTCACTGGCTAAAATTTTTGGCGAGGCCGTTGTTGTTTTTTTCACAGCCGGAACAGAGATAGTTGCAAGCACAGGTTCATTTTTAAAACTCCCTGCCAAAACCAGCTGGTTAGGCCCGCCTGGAGTTATACTGGCTGTCCAAATAAACTCCTTGCCATCCAGCGAAGCATAAGCTAATCCTTTTTGAGCCGCCGGATACCTAAGAGTTGATACAACTCTGCCCCATTTATCTTTCAAAAAAAGTTCCTGGCCGCTATTTCTCAAAGCCACGGGCAGGTCGTCCGCAAACAATACCCGGTATGATTCGGGTTGGATTTCTTCATCTTTCAAAAAAGTCTTTGTCCGGGATCCGATACCCAGGGTAAAGCCTTCCAGACCCACTGTAGTTGTGGCTAAATTGTACAACTCTACAAACTCATCCTGGTCCGCCTCGGGCGAAGGCAAAACTTCGCTAAAAATAATTGGAGGCACATCTGGCACATTGTTGGCTTCGCCTGGGGTCGGTAGATTCCACTCCCATTTATCAGACGAATTCTTTTGCCACGAGCGACTTTCCGGCGCATTCTCATATTCCACAAAGTCAATTAACACCCTGTCCGGAGAAAATAACTTTATTTTCTCCTTACCCGAATTTTTCAAGGTAATGGAATTTTTAGGTAAAACAACCTGTACCACGCTGCCTGCAGGCACCAATGTTTTGGGCAATTTATAGGCCCCGCTCGTCCATGCGGCCGCCGCCCCCACATCCAAAAAAAGGCCTTCCAAGCTGCTGGTTGATGCGGCCGCGTTGTATATTTCTACCCACTCATTGCCCGCATCCTCACCCAAAAAATTGGGGAATACTTCGTTCAACCTGAATGCGGCCGGGGCACTGTAAATACTGGCTTGCACGCTGCCACCAGAGGCTCCGCCAGTGTTCAAGACCGGCGGCTGCCAAAGACCGTTTCTAAACTCAAAAACGCCGCCGCTGTAAGCGCTTGCGGCATAAACTGCACTATCGGCCAAGGTCTTGTCGGCAAAATAAAGGTTGACCTCATCCCCTCCGCTGTTGTTTAAGGTAAAATGCGAAGCCGGAATAGTGACCCGTTTTATCTCTCCGGCAACAATTAGTCCGGAAAGTGCCAAAGCCCCAGTCTTGGGCCCGCTCCCCGTGTTCTTATCATCCAGGAGAAGTTTGCTTTGCCGTTTTTCCTGGCTGTCGTTGTTTTTCAGCTCTACCCATTCATTGCCGGAATCATCACCCGCTGGGTCGGGTAAAAACCGATAAATCTTTATATTCGCGTTTTTGGCAGTACTGGTGGCTGTTTCCGTACTCGGCGTGGTGCTGGCCAAGGTTTCTTCGGTCGAGGTTGCCTCAAGCGCGGGCGTAGTGCTGGCTGCGTTGCATAAGCTGCCTGAAAAATCCAAAAAATTTTGGGGCGACGCAGGCAAGACGGCAAAGTCAGCAACGTTATTTCCAGAAACACCCGTACGGGAATAGGCCCAATCAGCAGCGGGGGGGGATGAGGT
>JAMCYA010000035.1 GCA_023473845.1 Patescibacteria group bacterium | reverse complement strand
CCCGCATAGATATTCAGCTGGAAAAAGAACGCCTCATGGTCAAAGGCAATGTGCCATGGGAAGAATTTTTGCTGCAAAAAAAAGTTGTGACCGAACCCCAGCTTTTAAAGCTGGAGGCCGAACTCTTGGGCGTGGAAGTGGCGGACTTAACCCAGCAGCAAATCCCCCAGGATGTGCTGAATTTGGTGCCGGAACCGATTGCCCACCGCCACCAGGTCATTAGCTTTGCCAAAACCAAAGACGAGCTGTCTTTGGCCATGACTGACCCGCAGGATTTGCAGACCAAGGAGTTTATTCAGAAAAAAACCGGGCTGAAGATTAAAGTTTTTTTAATTGGCAAAACCAGTCTGGAATTCGGCTTGTCCAAATACCACGCTTCCCTGGAAAAGGAGATTGGCCATTTGTTTACGCCTACGGGCCAGCCGATTTCCGTGGAAACCCAGCCTGCAGACGGCGAGCCTGAGCCCGACATGGGGGCCACCTTAAAAAAGGCCGCGGAAGAGATTCCGGTTATCCGGGTTGTGGACACGCTCCTGGAGTACGCCGTGTTCGAAAAGGCTTCGGATATCCACATTGAGCCCCAGGAAAATTCCGTCATTGTGCGCTACCGCATTGACGGCGTCTTGCATGACGTGATGACTTTGCCGAAAATTATTCAGGCCGCCATTGTGGCGCGCATAAAAGTGCTGTCCAACCTCAAGATTGACGAGCACCGGCTGCCCCAGGACGGCCGCTTTAAGATTGAAAAAGAAGGCTATAAGTTTTCCCTGCGTATTTCCACCATCCCCATTTTTGACGGGGAAAAGGTGGTTATCCGCTTGTTGGATGAATCGGCCAAGGCGGCTTCTTTGGAAGATTTGGGCTTTGGCAAAAGCGCCTATGAGACAATTTTGCGCAACGTAAAAAAACCCCACGGCATGCTGCTGGTGACCGGGCCTACAGGGAGCGGCAAATCCACCACGCTGTACACGGTGCTCTCCATGATGAATACCAAGTCCGTAAACATTTCCACCATTGAGGATCCGGTCGAATACCGCATTCCCGGCGCCAACCAGATGCAGGTTAACCCCAAAATCGGCCTGACTTTTGCCATGGGCCTGCGCGCTTTGCTCCGGCAGGATCCGAACATTATCATGATTGGTGAAATTCGCGACAAAGAAACCGCGGAAGAGGCCATGCATGCTGCCATGACCGGCCACGTGGTTTTTTCCACCTTGCACACCAACAGTGCCGCGGCCGCTCTGCCCCGCCTGTTGGATATTGGCATGGAGTCCTACTTAATTGCCTCTACGGTCAACGCGGTCTTGGCCCAGCGTTTGGTGAGAAAAGTCTGCCAGGAGTGCAAGGCCCCGATTAAATTGGATGAGGCCACCTGGGTAACCATTACCAAGCTGTTCCATCTGGAAAAGCTGATTCCCGCCATGCAGCGCGAAGGCAATCTGCCGGCCAAGGTAAAAGACCCCAAAGATCTGCAGTTTTTTAAAGGCGCAGGCTGCGACAAGTGCAATAAAACCGGTTATAAGGGGCGCATGGGCATTTACGAAATTTTGGAAGTGACGCCTTTGGTGGGTTCGTTGATTATGGAGCATAAAAGTTCGCAGGAGATTCAGGATGAGGCCGAAAAAGAGGGAATGGTGCTTATGTGGGAAGACGGGTTTATGAAAGCCGCCCAGGGCCTGACAACCATAGAGGAAATTTTAAGGGTCAGCAAGGAATAAGCATATGCCCGATTTTACTTATGTGGCGCTGGGCAGAAACGGCAGCCGCGAAACCGGCACCATTCAGGCGTTAAGCGCCGAAGCTGCCGGACACATGCTCAAAGAGCAGGGGCTTTTGCCTACCAACATTGAAGCCAAAGATAACCACAGTATTTTTGATTCGCTGAAAAAAGTTTCCACGGTTTCCCTGGCTGAAAAAATCGGCGTGGTGGAAAATTTGGGCATCATGCTCAAAGCCGGCATTCCCATTTCCCGGTCGCTGCAGATTATTATGAAGCAGATGAAAAATCCCCGGATGAAGGACGTGATGAGCGACATCTACAACCAGGTACAGTCGGGCAAAGGGCTGGCCGAAGCCATGGGCGCGTACCCCAAAGTTTTTTCCAATATTTTTGTCAGCATGGTGCGGGTGGGGGATATGTCGGGAAATTTGGAAAAAAGCCTGGAGTATTTGAGCATCCAGCTGCACCGCGAAGCCGACTTAAAAAGCAAAGTTAAAGGCGCCATGATTTACCCTTCGGTGATTATTGGTGCTATGATTATTATCGGGGTGGCCATGTCGATTTTCGTCCTGCCCAACCTCACCTCCGTATTTAAGGATTTTTCGTCCGATTTGCCGCCGACCACCAAGTTCATTATTGCTTTCTCCGATTTTATGAGTTCGCATGCGGTGCTGGTGATTGGCCTGCTGGTTGGGTTTATAGCCGCGGTTATCGGTTTTTTGAGGACTCCGCCCGGACAGCGGTTTTTTGACAACGTGGCCCTGCGGTTTTTTGTCATCAACTCGATTGTCAAGAAAATTAATTTGGCCAGGTTTGCCCGGGTTTTAAGCTCTCTTTTAAAAAGCGGTATTCCCATTGTCCAGGCTTTGGAGGTGGCCGGGGAATCTATTGCCAATATTCCGTACCGGGAACTCATTTTACAGTCAGCCAAGGATGTGAAGTACGGCAAGACTTTGGCCGCCACCCTGGGCAAGAACGAAAGGCTGTTCCCGCCCCTGGTGGTGCAGATGCTGGAAGTGGGCGAAGAGAGCGGCACGGTGGAGGATATTTTGGGCCAGCTGGCGCAGCATTACGAGGAAGAAGTGGACAACGTGCTGAGCAACATGTCTTCTATTATCGAGCCATTGCTGCTGTTGACGATTGGCGGCGTGGTGGGTTTTTTGGCAGTCGGGCTGATTGCGCCCATTTATAACATTGGATCCAACATTAAATAAATGCTAAACCTAACTTCCAGCAAGAGACTTTCTTTCGGCCTTGACGTGAGCCAGAGCTCGGTGAAGGTAATGATGCTTGAAAAGAAAGGCAAGGGCACCAGCGTGCAGGGGATTGCCTATGCTGCCATGCCCAAAGGCGCCGTGGTGGGCGATGTGGTGGCCGATGAAAAAACTTTTTCCTATGTTTTAAAGCAGGCTCTGGAAAAGCCCCAGTTTGGGAAAATTAATTCCAAATATGTCGTGGCCAGCCTGCCGGAATCCAAATCATTCGTCCGCGTCATTCAGGTGCCTTTAATGTCGGACAGTGAGATTGACGGCGCTGTGCCGTTTGAAGCGGAAAATTTTATCCCCATGCCCTTAGACCAGGTGTACATGGACTGGCAAAAATTGGGCGTGACCGGAGACAAGCTGAATATTCTTATAATTGCCTCGCCCAAAGAATTCGTGGAAAATTATCTGAAGGTATTGGATAACGTGGGTTTAAAGACTGTGGCTTTGGAAGTCGAATCCCAATCCTGCCACCGGGCCCTGGTGCCCGAAGGGAGCAAGGATACTTTGCTTTTGGCGGATTTGCAGGCTTTCCGCAGCACGCTGGTAATGGTAGAACAGGGGCAGCTGCAGTTCACTTCTTCCATTCCCATTGCCGGCAATGCCTTTACCGAAAGCATTGCCCGGGCTTTGGGCGTGTCTTCAGCCAAAGCTGAGGAGATTAAACGCAAAGTCGGTTTTGCCAATACCGCGGACTATCCCAATATCCGGACCAGCCTGCTGCCAATTCTTACTAACTTGGCGGCGGAAATAAAGAACGTGCTCAGGTTCCACAACGAGCGCTCCAGCGTGCAGGTGGCCAAAGTTTTGTTGTGCGGCGGCAGCGCCCGGTTGAACAACGTGTCGGATTTTTTGAATGCCGAACTCAGCGATATGGGGGTAAAAGTCGAACTGGGACACCCCTGGGCCAATTTGCCCAATATGAAAAAAGTACCCCTAAGCGAGACCGATGCGCTGGGTTTTACCAAGGCAATTGGCCTGGGACTTAGGGGATTGGACATAAGCATTTAAAGTTTATGAGCAGAAAAACCATAAATTTATTGCCCAAGTACCGGCTTACGGATTTGAACCAGGAAATGATTTTCCATCGGCTGTTAAGCGTGGTCTGGCTGACCGTATTCAGTTTCGTCCTGGTGATTGGCGTCCAGGTGTATGCCCAGTTTTTACTGCAGGGCCAGCTTACCAGCCAGCAGGGGGAGCTCGACCAGCTAAAGCAGCAGGTCAGCAAGAAAGAAAACTCGGAGCTTAAGAGCAAAATTAAAAATATCAACAACCTGATTGCGGATTATAAAAATATGACTGCGGCCGTACCCAAGCTGTCCAAAGTTTTGACGGCCTTTTCGGCTTTGCCGCCGGACAGCGTGAGTATTAACTCCATCACCATTGACCCGATAAAAAAAACCGTGATGGTTTCAGGTTTCAGCCCGACGCGTGAAGCGGTCTTAGCTTTTTATAACGCTTTACAGAATGACGGTGCGGAGTTTGACAATGTGGATTATCCGCTGCAGCACATTGTTAAGGCAACGGATGTGCCGTTTCAGTTTACTTTTACCATAAAAGACGAGCTATTGAAATAGGCCGATTATGAAATTTAAAAACAACCTGACTAAAATTTATCTTACCCTGGGGATCTGGGTCGTGCTGGTTGCGGCCATGTTTGTTTATGGGTTTAAGATTGTGGAAAGTTCCAACACGGAAGCCCAGGCCAAGTTGAGCAGCTTAAGCGGCGAGATGGAGGCCCTAAAAGCCGAGCGCGACAGCTTTAACAATGCCAAGAAAGATCTGGACACCCTTAGCCAGAAAGATTTACAGCCCGACAACTTTTTTAGCCAGGATGTTACGTTGGTGAACGAGGTGAAGTTTTTCGAAAATTTGTCGAACAAGCTGGGGGTAAAAATGAATCTGTCCGGGCCCAGCGGCACGGTGAAAAGCGCCCCCTTGGCGAAGTCTGCAAGCGGCGTGATTATTTATGTGCCTTACAATATTAGTATTGCCGGCACTTTTGACCAGGTGGTGGAGTTTGCGCAAGTTTTGGAGCACCTGCCTTTTGCCACCCAAACCCTGGGCTTTAGCATGGGTTCCATTTCCGGCAATCAGGTGAACGCGACCTTTGTGGGAAACTTTTATTTAAGGAGATAGTGATATGGCTAACTTGAAAATCGATACAAAAAATACGTTCGGCAAACTGGCGGCCAACCTAAAAAAACAAATTGGAGCACTGTTTTGGCTGGTATTTTTGGCCATTGTGGTGTATGAGTTTTTTGTTGCCCAGCGGGCTTTGCAGGAAGTTTTGTGGCCGGAGGTCACAATCCCGCCGGTGAAATCTGCTGCGGACACCAAAATCAACTTCACTGACTACGATGCTGTGGTTAAAAGCATTACGGACGCAAAAAGTTTTGAGCCCCAGGCGCCCAACTTAAAAAATCCTTTCCATACTACGCCCTAAGCCCCCTGCCCGGCAGGGGGTTTTTAAATTGGTAAAAAGCCCCCGGTTTTTATATAATAAGTGGGTTGCACCCGTAGCTCATTTGGATAGAGCGCGTGGCTTCGAACCACGAGGCAGTAGGTTCAAATCCTACCGGGTGCACCATTAAAATTTTGAGCTATGCCCGCCGGTATCAAGCATATTGAATTTTGGGTCTCAAACCTGGAAAGATCCATGGACTTTTACAGGCCGTTTTTTTCCTTGATTGGTTGGAGGGGGTTTGATGACACGAGTTTTTACAGCGGAGACACCAAGGTTTACTTTGTTGAAAAAAATACCAGCTTTTCCAATAATATAGGCCCCCGGCATATCTGTTTTTTGGCGGACTCGCGGGGGATGGTTGACCAGGTTGGCGATTTTCTTAAAACAGCTGGCGTGAAAATTATTCGGGGCCCCCTGGAAAGCAGTTACAAAAACAGGGTTTCTTATACGGTTGATTTTAAGGATCCTGACGGCTATATTCTTGAGGTGGCCACGGTTTCTGCAGAGCCGGCTTAAAACCAAAACAGTTTTCACCAGATAAACTGATGAAAACTGTTTTGGTGGGTCGGGTGGGGCTTGAACCCACGCGCTTTCGCTTAAGAGGCGACTGCTCTACCAGCTGAGCTACCGACCCGTGTAAATTCCTACATATTATACAAGATTTCTAGATTTTTTTCAAGTCCGCCTATGCTATATTTATTGCTTGGACAAGACGATTTTGGCAAAAGACAATACCTGCAAAAAGCCCATCAGGAGAGCGGGGCCGGGGAAAGCAGGGTTTTTTCAGCGGAAGACGAAAATCTTTCCTGGCCAATCTTGGTCAGCCAGGATTTGTTTTCGAGGTCGAAAACTTTCATTTTGGAGAGCTGTTTTAAACAGTTGGAAAAACAGGAAGCGGGGCCGGATATTTTAGCCCTGGTGCAGAATCCCAATCATATTTTTATTTTGGAAGAAAAATTGGATAAAAGAATCGGCTTGTCGAAAAAGCTTTTGGCTGCCCCCGGGGTAAAAACCGTACAGTTTGACTTGCCGCACCTGGGAAGTTTTGATGCATGGATTTTAGCACGGGCCAAGGAGCTTGGCGGGAGTATAAGCGCCGCCGCCGCCAAGCTGTTGGCCAAAAAACTGGGCCGGGATGATTTTCAGGAAACGAAAGTCCAGGGCAGGGTGGTGGATGTCCGGGAGGCGTTTTCTTTGTGGCAGGCGGATGCGGAAATTAGAAAACTTATTTCCCTGGCAGCGGGTAAGGAGATTGGCCAAGCTGAAGTGGAGAATATTGTTCATGCCGAGATTGAAGTCGACAGCATAGAAATTGCCAACGCCATTGCGGATAACGACCGCCGGCAGGCGCTGAGCCTGGTTGACCAATTTTTGACCCAAGCCGCGGGGGCTGACCACAAAGCCGGAGTTATCCAGCTGTCCGCGCTGCTGGCCGAACAGTTCCGCAATATTGCGGCGGTGCAGGATTTCACCGCCCGAAGCCTGCCGGAGGCGAAAATTTTGGAAATAACCGGCTGGAAGCCCGGCCGCTTGTTCGTGGTAAAAAAAATCGCCAGCCGTTTTGCTGCGCCCAAAGTCTGGCAGACGCTTTTTAAGCTGGAGGCTTTGGATACTGAACTCAAAACT
>JAMCYA010000047.1 GCA_023473845.1 Patescibacteria group bacterium | reverse complement strand
AGGGAGACAGCGCGGGGTGGACCGGCTTTTGCGCTACGTTTTTCTTGCGGCGTCGGTAGTGTTCGGCGCTGCGGTTCTGTTGGGCCACCTGCATTATTCCATTGATGTTTTTTCAGCCTTCTTTATTACCTACGGCATTTACCGTATTGCAGTAAAAATTTTTCCCGCTGACTCGAAGCTTTTTGACGGCAGCATTTAAGCATATAAATTATTAAGTCTATAGAAAGGATTCTCTCCCATGGATAAAAAAATTATTTCCATAAGTCTTGTGACTTTGGTGGTTGCGGGAAGCCTGGGCTTTTATGGCGGCATGAAGTATGCCCAAAGCAAAGGGCCGGCGAACAACTCACAGAACGCTTTTCAGCAAATGCGCGGCAACGGCCAGAACGGTACGGCGGCCGGCACGCGGCGTTTCGGCAACGGCCAAAGCGGCGGTTTTCTGAGCGGGGACGTGTTAAGCAAAGACGACAAGAGCGTTACCCTTAAGCTGCGCGATGGCAGCACCAGAATTGTTTTTTATTCTACTACCACCAGCATTGGCAAGGCTGTAGCCGGCTCGGCCGGGGACCTGGCAGCAGGCCAGCAGGTAACGGTTGCGGGGACTGCCAATGCTGACGGCAGCGTTACTGCGCAGCAAATCCAGATTCGCCCCGAACAGGCGCCCGTGCCGGGCGGCCCACAGGGCAATTAAATCCGCATAATAAAATACGGCGCCTGTTGGCGCCGTATTTTATTTACTGTTTTCGTTTCAGCCACCAGGCCTTAAGCGGCGGCAGGGTGAGGGTGGAGAGCAGATAGCCCAAGACTGGCACGGCGGCAGTCAGCCAGGCCAGCCGCTGCCCGATGAGGATCAGCCAAGCCCAGGCGCAGAGGTAGGTAAAAAGCGCAATAAACAGCCGTCGAGTCAGGGAAGTTTCCCAGGCTTTGTCGGCTTCCACTTTCCGATTACGCTCCAGGATTTCCGTTATTTTTTGTTCCAGATTGCCCATAGGTTTATTTTAGGTTGGCTTCCACGAATTTTTCCATATGCCTTTCCTCCGAATTCAAGGTTTTTCCAATTCGGCGGAAAAAATAGTAGACTTTAGGCTTCTGCAAAGTGTGGGGTAAAAAATGAAGGAGCAGGTGGATGGAAAAAAAACATGCGGCAAAAAAGATAAAAATAGGCAGTTCCCGATAGGTGCCCGAAGTGAATAGGGTAATAATGATAAACAGGTGCATGCTGGTCAGGATGGTAAAGCTTAGCAGGTCAAAGTGCCAAACATACTTTTTCCGGTATTTGATCATGGCGCTTACCACAATGTTGGCCAGCTGAACCAGTATGGCCACAAAAATAATGATTTTCCACAATTGGATTTCGGGATTGTAGAAAACATTGATATTGGGATTAATATCCGCAGCTGTCCACTGGCCCCAGTTATTCAAGGCATAGGGCAGCAGACTGAGAAAACCGAACAGGGCCAAAAGCAGCATCAGGCCCAGGTAGGCCAACAGCGGACTTAGGATTAGCATTAGCCGCGTCAGCCAGCGTTTTAGGTTAAGCGTCCGGATAAAACGGATGATAAAGGAAAAAGCAATAACCACAAAAATCCAGCCCGCCAGGTTATCAAAAGGGATGCCGTACCATTCCTGGTTTTTGGGAATAACCCAAGTCCAAAAACCCAAACGTACGGCCACTACGTCTAAGTACAGGTCTAAGATTATGGCTGTGAGCGCATCCATGAACGGACGAATAACCCAGGGGAGCCGGTACTGGTCCGAAAGCAGCATGACGCTGTAAATAATTAGTGCCCAGTAGACGCCGATTGCCAGGGGGACATTGAAGATCTGGATTACAAAATTTGGGCTGTAGGTGTAGGTGTGGCCCAGGTGGGTGTTGCCAATTTCCAAAAGTAGGCCGAAAATCAGCGCGCTAAGGATTTCAAAAACACGGGTTTCATTTTTTTGGTAAATTTCCCGGGCCAAAATAGCGACAAACGAAATTGCGCCCAGGAGTTCAAAAATCAGGTAAAGATTGGGGTGGAAAGTTTGGGTCAAATCCATAATTTGATTATACAGTCTTTTGGGGCGGTTTGGTAAGCCTTAATCCACAGGAAAGAATCGGCTCAGGCAGGCTTTTCAAATCAACCCAGTTATTTTATAATATGTTAGTTGAATTGCCGTTTTGGGGTGTAGCCAAGTGGTAAGGCAGGGGCCTTTGAAGCCCCCATTCGTAGGTTCGATCCCTACCACCCCAGCCAACAGACTTGTCTGCTGAAGGTTTATTTTAAATAAAATGACAAAGCAATATCCAGTTAAATGCAAAACAGCGGAATTAACCGGCATTGATGGAACTAGGGATATTTTGTCCGTAGTTTTTTTGTTTGGGCAGCCGCAAGCCCTTCTGCGGCCTTCATGCCAGCTTCATGTAAGAAGAATACAATAAAGACATGAAAATATTGGTTATTGAAGACAATACCAAATTAGCCAATTCCCTCAAGCTCGGCTTGGAGCAGGAGGGGTATGCCGTGGATTTGCTGTTTGACGGGGAAATGGGCGAAAAAAGGCTGGAAACTCACAGGGACATGTATGACTTGGTGATTTTGGATATTATGCTGCCGGGCAAGGACGGGATTGCGGTGTGCAGTGCTTGGCGTGAAAAAAATATTATTACCCCGGTTTTAATGCTGACTGCCAGAGACACTACGGATGCCAAGGTGCTGGGGCTGGACGCCGGTGCGGACGATTACCTGATTAAGCCATTTGAGCTTAGTGAACTTTTGGCCAGAATCCGGGCGCTTTTGCGCCGACCGCAGGCTTTGGTCTCGGAGGTTTTGCTGGTGGGGCCGCTGATTTTAGATAGCGCCAAGAAACAAGTAGCCTTAAACGGCAGGACCCTGGTTTTGACCTTGCGGGAGTATCGGCTATTGGAGTATTTTATGCGCCACGCCGGCCAGGTGCTTTCCCGGGACCAGATTCTTGCCTCCATTTGGGATTTTTCCTTTGATTCGTTCAGTAACGTGGTCGATGTGCACGTCAAAAATTTAAGAAAGAAACTGGGTGCATATGACAAACATCTCCAAACCGTCCGGGGCCTCGGCTACCGGCTTGAATTTTGATCCGTTCCACCAGGCCCGGGTCAAGCTGACTTTGTGGTACATGGCGATTATTTTCGTAATCGTTACGGTTTTCAGTATAAGTTTTTACACTGCCACCACCCAGCAGCTTCGCCGTTCCTACCGCGAAAATGTCCGAGGCGAACTCATTCAGGAAGAGAATTTTTTTGACGATGCCTGCGAAAGGCTGGCCTGGCTGCTGGTTATGATTGACGGCGCAGTTTTGTTGGTTGCGGCCTTTGCCAGCTATGGATTTGCCGGGTACACTTTAAAACCCATTAAACTGGCCATGGAAGGCCAGAAGCGCTTTGTGGCCGATGCCTCTCATGAACTCCGCACGCCTTTGGCAGTGATGCGCACGGATATTGAAGTTCTGCAGCGCCAAAAAACCGAACTGCCTGCCGCGGTCCAAAAAACCTTGGCCAGCCTTTTGGAAGAAATTGGCAACTTGACCCGGCTAAGCCACCAGCTGCTGGAATTATCGCAAGCCGAAGGCCAGGATTTCAGCTCAGGTTTTACGCCCGTAGATTTGCAGCGATTGTTAAGCAAGACCGTGGGCAGGTTTCAGGGCCTGGCCCGCAGCAGCAAAATCGAATTAGCCCTAGTCGAGTCGGGGTCCGTGCCTATTTTAGGCAGTCAGCATTTTTTGGAACACGCTTTTGCCAATGTGATTGAAAATGCCATCAAATACAATAAGCCGCAAGGCAGGGTAGATGTTAGCCTGGCCGTAAAGGACAACCAGGTGGATGTCAGGATTGCCGATACCGGTGTTGGGATTGCAGAAAAAGACTTGCCATTTATTTTTGAACGTTTTTACCAGGGCGACCAGTCCAAGCACGGGCAGGGAACCGGATTGGGGCTGTCTATTGTTAAGGCGATTGTTGATGCGCATGGCGGCCACTTGGCAGTACAGAGCGCCCTCGGGCAGGGGACGGTTTTTTTAATCAGCCTGCCCGCGCAGAAAAAATATAAAATTACAGCATGAAAAAAAAGATCCTACTTGCCGCCGGCATCTTTTGCGGTGTTTGCGTGATAGTCCTTGCGGCAGCCCTGCTGTCCCGGGGGAATACCCGGATATTTTTTTCTGCCAGACAAGTCCAGCTTTCAGACAGCGACCTTGGCGGCGAAGCGCAGGAGGCCTTGCCTGAAAGTTATGAGGCAAACCCTCCGGCTGCGCCCGTCGTGGTCACGCCTTTGGAAGTGAAAGGCGAGCCGAAAGATACTTCCGCCTTGGGCGGCTATAATGTCTTGATTGCCGACCGGGGCAATAACCGGCTTTTGGAAGTGACTCCCGACAAACGGGTGGTCTGGGAGTACGCCTTTCATTTGCCCAAAGCCGGCCTGGGTGCGGATGACTCTTTTTTTACGGATAGCGGCAACTCGGTTATTGTGAATTTGGAAGAGTATCACCTGATTCAAATTATTGATTATGCGAGTAAGCGGGTCACTTGGAGCTATGGCGTAGCCGGGCATGCGGGATCTGCGCCCGGATACCTGAATACGCCAGACGATGCCTACAAATTACCCAACGGCAACGTGACGGTCGCGGACATTAAGAATTGCCGCATTTTGGAAATCTCCCCTGAAAAGCAGATTGTGCGGCAATATGGGCAGACCGGTGTTTGCAAAAACCAAACCGGTTTTCTTGACAAGCCCAACGGCGACACGCCTCTGGCCGGCGGACACACCCTAGTTAGCAACATTGTGGGAAAGAATCTGGTGGAGCTGAATAGTTCCTGGCAGCCGGTTTTTAATATGGTTCTGCCGGTTAGGTACCCCTCGGACCCCCAGCTGACTCAGGCGGGCAATATCCTGATAGCCGACTACAGTAATCCCGGACAGGTGGTGGAAGTAAGCCGGCAGGGTAAAGTGGTGTGGCAATTCAGCGGCCAGGACGGGGACGTGAAGCTAAATCACCCTTCCTTGGCGATTGAGCTGCCTAACGGTAATATTTTGGCCAATGACGACCAGAATCACCGCGTGATAGTGATTGACAAGCAGACTAAAAAAATAATCTGGCAGTATGGCGTCACGGGCAAGCCTGGCGCCAGCTATGGACAGCTGAACATTCCCGACGGCTTGGATATTATTAAAACCGGCGGGACTTTGCCCGTTTCCAACATTGGCAGCGTAAGCAGGCAAGCCCAGAATTTTGTGGATAAAAAAGTGGCGGTAGAGGGTTACGTTTTGCAGCAGGACAACGGTTATGCAATTTTTTCCGATGAGGCTGCCGGCAAGCTGGGGCCGTACGATTTGCCCGTTCTTGGCGCTGGTGTAACAAATTTACCCTTAAAACAGAAGTATATTCTGGAAGGGGTAGTAAAATATGGGGGTTTAAAGGCCAGTAATGGCAATCCTTACCATTTGGAATTAAGCGTGCAGCCATCTTTTAGCCCATAGGTGAATTTATGGCTTCATGCCAGCTTCATGTGGTTTTAGTATCCTGAAAAAGAGATAATTTAACCTCCACCACATGACAACAGTGAAGAAGCTCCTGATTGGAGCAACCCTTTTTGCCGCCATATGCGCATATGCGGTTTACCAGCGTTACGGCGAGCACCGGGTGACGCCGCCAATAATCAGCCAGAACCAGCCCGGCCAAAGTATTACCTATAAAAACGGCACGTATACAGGCAGCGCAGTCGACGCTTATTACGGCAACGTGCAGGTCCAGGTAATTGTGTCCGGCGGTAAGCTGGCCAATGTGACATTTCTGCAGTACCCCAACGACCGGCCAACTTCCAAGAGCATCAGCAGCCAGTCCATGCCGTACTTGAAAGCCGAGGCTATTGCCAGCCAGAACGCCCAGGTAAATGTCGTCTCCGGGGCGACTGATACCAGCCAAGCTTTTGTACAGTCTCTTGCCAGCGCATTATCCCAAGCCCGAAACTAAACATGAATCAACAAGGTCCAAATTTTGAGGCGCGTAACATTAGCCAGGATGGGTTAAAACCTGACAGCAGATTTTTTAATGGACCGGAAAAGTTGTTTCTAAATAAAAATACAGGCGGAAAAAAATTGCCTGGGGCCAAAATATTCCTAGCCAGCCTAAGCCTGCTGGGCTTGGTTGCCGCCGGCAAGTACGTGATTGTCGCTTCCTCAGCGAAAACTTTCAAGTTGGCCCAGGCTGCGCCTAAACCGGTAGTACTGGGGCAGACGGCTCTGTCTAACCAAACCTTGACCGCGCAGGTTGCCTCGACCACGCCTCTAGCTTCGACTCCGGTGGCGAACCCAGGCACGGCTGCGCCTGCTCCTGTCCGCAAGAGTGTTCAAAGCAAAAAAAGCGTTAAAATAAAAGAAACCCCTACGGGTTATTTAAACGCCAGGAGCCAGCCTGCAGTTTCCGGTTCGGTGATTGGCAAGGCCTACCCCGGCCAAACGTATAATTATACCGGGGAGGAAGACGGCTGGTACCGTATTCGTCTGAAGTCAGGGGAATACGCCTGGGTGGACGGAGAATATGTATCCGGGCATAATAGCAATGCTGATGAAGAATAAGCGCTTTTCAAAGTTATGAAGAAATTTTTTTACTCATTAATCATAGTCGGGGGCTTTACCTTTTACGCGATTTATCAGAGCAGGCTGGCGCCTGCGCCTGGTGTTTTGGTTGACGTTTCTGCCATTAAATCCACAGCTCCTGAGTCCACTTCCACGGCCGCGGTTGTGGAAGCTCCCGTACAGGCGCCCATTGCCGCTGATCCGCCCAGCAGCCCTCCAAAAAGCAGCCAGTCCCAGCCCTTGCCGATTTCCCGCCCTGCTCCCGCTCCTGCCCAGCCCAAGCCCGCCCCCGCGCCTACGCCAGCGCCCGTACCGGCTCCGGCTCCTGTTCCAGCACCTAAACCCAAGGGCCAATACGCGGACGGGCAGTATACCGGCAGCGTCGCAGACGCCTATTATGGCAACATCCAAGTGCAGGTGACTGTTGTTGACGGCAAAATTACAGACGTGGTGTTTTTGCAGTACCCAAATGACCGCAGTACTTCCCGCGAAATTAACGGCCAGGCCATGCCCTATTTGAAAGCTGAGGCAATTGCCGCCCAGAGCGCAAATGTAGACATTGTTTCCGGAGCCACGGATTCGAGCCAGGCTTTTCAACAATCCCTGGCTTCGGCTTTAGCCAAAGCGAAGAATTAAGTTTATGCAGCAAACTCGAAATTTGATGGGTATGCACGTTACGGTCGAGGTCAGGGACTGGCTG
>JAMCYA010000014.1 GCA_023473845.1 Patescibacteria group bacterium | reverse complement strand
TACCCTGATATGATGAATATACTGAAGTTGTGGATAAAGAGCACTTTAAAAACTCAATAACTGGACTGAGGAAAATAGCCTTAAATTGTTGAGATTGAAGGTTGCTTTCCTCTTAACTCCTCGTCATAGCCTGTCCAATCCAGGCTGATTGCAAAACAAAAACAAAAAAATGAAGTTGCCTCTCATCCCCATGAAGGCAAAAGGCTGTTTCAAAATAAAACATGCCCCAAAAATTGTTAGGTCTTCGGACCCCAAGAGGAGTTTTGAGTGCAGTTTTAAAGCAGATTGGGCATAAAACGCTTCTCTTTGGCTGTTATGCCAAAGAAGGCCTGAATCGCCAGAGTGTTGGCTTCTGCGTAACTAGTTTACGCGGATACCATCCGAGTGATTTGGGTTACAAGCGCCCAAGGACGGCTGACATATTATTTTAATTTGCAGCGCCCGTCGGGGCGCTTTTTCATTTGTATTGGAATTTCGGGTGGGTTATAATATCGGCACAGCCTTAAAAAATTTAAAGAGACTCTATATATGTTATCGCAAACATTTATTGAAGAAATGAAGCAGCAGCTGCTTGAAGCCAAGGCCAAGTTTGAGCAGGACCTGGCCGGACTGTCGCCGCACACCGAGCTCGGCAACGGCATGGACGAGAGCGCTGAAGAGTTGGAAATAGACGAGGTTAACCAGGATATGATTGTGCGGCTTAATGCGGATCTGGCAAAAATTGCCAAAGCCCTGGAAAAAATTGAAAAAGGCACCTATGGCACAGATGACGCGGGCCAGGAAATAGCCGAAGCCCGGCTAAGAGCTTTGCCCTGGGCGGACAAGGCAATGTAAAGGATGCAAACCAGCAAGTTTTATGACAAAAGACTCGATATCCAAATTACGGCAGGAGTGGGCTTGGGTTCCAGTCTTTTTTTTATTGGTGGCCGCCGACCAGTGTACCAAATTTTTTGCCCGCAACGTTTTTTTTAACAACCGTTTTGCCTTTAGCCTGCCTGTCCCCGTTTGGGCCATGTACGGAATTTATGCCGCGGTCCTCTCCAGCAGTGTGGCGTACTTTTTAAGGCGCCGCGAAGGCTTGGGTTTGTGGCCGCGCCTGGCTTGGGTGCTAATCTGGGCCGGGGCCGTGTCAAACGTAGGCGAGCGCCTGGTGTTGGGTTACGTGCGGGATTGGTTCTATATTTTAAACGGCGTGTTCAATCTGGCCGATGGTTTTATTATATTAGGCATACTTATATTATTGCTCCGGCATAATCCAGCCGATAATAACGCGTAGGCGTTTTTAAATTTATGATTGCCAAGGTTTATTCCGCTGCGGTCATTGGCCTGGACGCAGCGCGGGTAGAAGTGGAGGCCGATGTGTCCAACGGTCTGCCAGCAACCATAGTGGTGGGGCTGCCTGATGCGGCAGTGCAGGAATCCCGCGAACGGGTGAAAGCCGCAATTAAAAACTCCGGGCTAAATTATCCGCCCACGCGCGTGTCTGTGAACCTGGCGCCGGCCGACGTGCCGAAATTAGGCACGGTTTTCGATCTGCCCATTGCCCTAGCCGTGCTCTTGGCCTCCGAACAAGTGGCTTTTTCGCCTGAACAGCGGATGTTTTTAGGTGAGCTTTCTTTGGACGGCCGCCTTCGTAGCGTGCCCGGCGTTTTGGCCGTGGCCTTAGCCGCGCGCGCCAGAGGAGATGTGGAAATTTTTGTGCCTGCAGAAAATGCCGCGGAAGCGGCTCTGGTAGCAGGGCTTAAGGTCTTTGCCGCGCCCAACCTGAAGGTTTTACTGGAACATCTTTTGGGCGTTAGGCCAATTGCGCCGGAGCCGGAAATCCAAGCAGATAAAATCTTTAAAAATAGCCGGCCCGTTTTGGACATGAAAGATATTGCCGGACAGGAAATGGCCAAGCGGGCTTTGGAAATTGCTGCTGCGGGCGGCCATAATGTTTTGGTCAGTGGTCCGCCAGGCAGCGGTAAAACCCTGTTGGCCCGAGCCATGACGGGCATCTTGCCCGATCTGTCCATGGAAGAAGCGCTGGAGCTCACAAAAATTTACAGTATTTCCGGAAAACTTGCCGGCAGTTTTGTAACCAGCCGGCCCGTGCGCAGCCCGCACCATACAACCTCAAATGTGGCCTTGGTCGGCGGCGGCGCTTTCCCTCGCCCGGGCGAGATTACTTTGTCCCATCGGGGCATTTTGTTTTTGGACGAATTCCCCGAGTTTCCCCGAAACGTGTTGGAAGCCTTGCGCCAGCCTTTGGAGGACGGCGTGGTAACGGTTTCCCGCGCTTCCGGCAGCCTGACTTTTCCCGCCAAATTTACTCTGGTGGCGGCCCAGAACCCCTGTCCCTGCGGGTACTATGGCGACAGTCAAAAGCGTTGCCAGTGCACGCCCGCACAAATTTTTAAATACCAGAAGAAAATCTCCGGTCCGCTTTTGGACCGGATAGACTTGCACGTGGAGGTGCCGCGACTGCCTTACGAAAAATTGGCCGCTGAAAACCGGGGAGAGGCATCGGCGGTGTTTAAGGCCCGGGTGGAAAAGGTGCGCGCCGTCCAGTCCGCCCGGTTTGGACGCGCCAAAACCAACTCTGAAATGAGCCTGGTGGAATTGAGGCAATATTGCGCTTTGGCCGAACCCGAACAGGCACTGCTCAAGCAGGCCATGAAGCAGTTTGGGTTTTCGGGCCGCAGCCTTCACCGCATTTTGAAAGTGGCCCGCACCATTGCTGATCTTTCCGGCAGCGAGAGCATTGCCCTTGAACACCTAGCCGAAGCTGTGCAGTATCGGCCAAAAACCGAGTGATGGTGGCGGCGGGCACCTTGGTGTTGTATAATAAGGTTAAGTTTTGAAAATTGAATCACCCAAACAATTACCCACTATGGCGCAAAAGAAAGTTCGCAAAGCAATTATTCCCGCGGCAGGTTTTGGCACCCGGTTTTTACCGGCAACGAAAGCCATGCCCAAAGAGATGCTGCCCATCGTCGACAAACCCATCATCCAGTACGTGGTGGAAGAGGCGGTCGCCGCAGGCATTGAAGATATTGTAATAGTGACCGGCTGGCATAAGCGTACTATTGAAGACCACTTTGATTATCCGTTTGAGCTGGAAAAACGCCTGGAGCAGGCCGGCAAGCACGAGCAGGCGGAAGAAGTCAGGAAGATTGCCGAGCTTGCGAATTTTATTTACATTCGCCAAAAGGGGACTTACGGCAACGGCACGCCCGTGCTTAATGCCCGCCAGGTTATCGGCAATGAGCCGTTTGCCGTGTTGTGGGGCGATGAGTTTATTTATTCCAACCCTCCGCGGCTCAAGCAGATGATGGATGCCTGGGAAAAGTACGGGGTGCCCAATATTTCCGCGGTCCGGGTTCCCGAGTCCTCAGTGGATCGCTATGGCATTGCGGATATTTCAGACGTCGCGCCCGGGGTGTTTAAAATTAACAAGATAGTGGAAAAACCGGCCATTGGCACGGCGCCTTCCAATTTGGCCGCGCACGGCGCCTACATTATGCCGCCCCGGATTTTTGACCTGCTGGCCGAAGCCAAGCCGGGCAAGGGGGGAGAAATTTGGCTGCCCGAAGCCGTGGATAAGCTGGCCCAGGAACAGGATGTGTATGCAATTGAAATTCAAAACGGCCGCTACTATGACACGGGCAATAAGCTGGAATACCTGAAAGCCGTGGTGGAGTTCGGTCTCAAGCATGAAGATTTGCGCCAGGAATTTTCTGGGTATTTAAAAAATTTGAAAATATAAAAATCAAAGCTTTTTATGAAACAAAAACCTTTAGCCCGTTTTTATAAAATCGCCGCCGTGGTTATGTCCGTGGCTTTTCTGGCAGCGGGCTGCGGCTCAAAGAGCACCGGCAATACCGGGCCAATCACCATCAAAATCTGGAAGACATTTGAAGACAGCGACAACCTGCAGGCGCTTTTTGACGAGTACCAGCAGAAGCACCCGAACGTGCAGATTGTTTATACCAAGAAAAATGTTGACACCTATGAAGCCGATTTGGTGGACGCCTTGGCCTCCGGCAGCGGCCCGGATATTTTTTCCATCCACAACGACTGGCTGCCCAGGTACTTGGACAAGATTTCTCCCGCGCCCGACGCCACTTTTTTGTACAAGGACTACAAAAATACATTTGTAGATACGGTGGTGCAAGATTTTACCAAGGACAATAAAATTTACGGCACAGCCATGGCCGTGGATTCTTTGGGACTTTATTACAACAAGGACATTATGGGCAGCGCAGGTATTGCCGTGCCGCCAAAAACTTGGGACGAGCTGGCCGCGCATGTCCAGCGGCTTAAGAAGAGCGACGGCAAGGGCTACTTTGCCCGCAGCGGCGTAGCCATGGGCACGAACAGCAATGTAAACCGGGCTGTGGATATTTTATATTTGCTGATGCTGCAGAAACGGACTGTGCCGTTTAATGCGGACGGCACTGAGCCTATGTTCAACCAGGATATCAGCGCAAACGGCAACCGGGTTTATCCCGGGCAGGCGGCTTTGGACTTTTATACTTCGTTTGCCAATCCGGTCAGCATGAATTACAACTGGAACGCCCGCAGCGACTACTCCATTGATGCGTTTGCCAACGGCCGGGCGGCCTATCTTTATTCTTACTCCTATACCCGGCAGTCGTTGCTGCAAAAAAATCCTAACCTGAACTTTGATGTGGCGCCGGTGCCCCAGCCGGATTTGGACCAGCCCGCCGTCAATTTTTCCAACTACTGGGGCGAGGTGGTCTCCAAGCAGGGTAAGAACCAGGCCGTGGCCTGGGACTTGCTTAAGTTTTTGTCCAGCAAAAATTCCCTGGACAAGTACTATGCCAAAAACAAGCAGCCGTCTTCCCGAAAAGACATGATTGAGTTGCAGATTAACGATCCGGAAATTGGCGTGTTTGCCAACGCCAACCTGACAGCCAAGTCTTTCTATAAGCCTAGCCAGGTTAAAATTGATGATATTTTTGCCAAGGCTATCGACAATGTCATCTTAAACGGCGTGAGTATTAATGACGCCATGTCGCAAGCCGAACAGCAGGCAGCGGTCGTGGCTAGGAGCTACCAGTAGCCTGGGTTGGTTTTTTCGGGTTTTTGTGGTATGTTTAAGGCAAAGCTCATGTTAACGCGGAAACAAAAAACTTTAATCAAAATATGCGGCCTAATTTTGCTGTTGTCTGCGCCCGTGCTCGTGCGCGCAGCGGGGCTAGTGCCCTGCGGCGGTGACGGCGAGAAGGTGTGCGGCGTCAGCGACATTTTCGTACTCATTGCCCGTGTGACCAATTGGCTCATTATGGTAGCGGGCATTTACGCCGTGTTTAAGATTGTCCAGACTGGCTTTAACTTGGTGATATCCATGGGCAACGAGGAAGCAATTACCAAAAACAAGAAGGGCCTGGGCAATGCCATTATCGGCTTTGCTTTTACCATGATGGCCTTCATGCTGATTAATACTGTGGTAAATGTGATTTTGCGCGGCGCGACCAATGACCCGAAGTGCAAAATAGATTTTACCAACCCGCTCACTTATTTATCCACGCAGGGCGTGGATGCCTGCAGTCAAAAATAACCCTAATCCTATGCGCAAAAAGTTTTTTGGCGGATTATTTGTAAGCTTGCTGCTGTTGGCTTTTGTTTTTTCTGTTCATATGGTCTTTGCCACCACTACTCCGCCGGCCGCTTCTGACCAGCTGATTAACCCCTTGCCCATCGACAACCTGACCGGCATGTTCTTGTATATCGTGAAAGGGTTTTTGTCCATTATCGGCGTGTGGGGTGTGCTCTTTGTTATTGTGGGCGGTTTTAGGATGGTGACTGCCGCAGGCAACGAAGAGCAGTACATTGCGGCTAAAAAAACCATCACCTGGGCCATTTTGGGTGTGGTGGTGGCTGTGATGTCCTTTAGCATAATGGCCATAGTGCAAAACTTAATTGGCGTGGATGCGCAAAAAATTCAAAGCACCCAGCCTCAGCCAAAATAAAATAAACGCCCTATGAAAAAATATTTTTTCCTGCTTTTGTTTACGTTAGCCCTTTCGGGGTTCGGTGTGGCCCAGGCCGCGGATTCGGGCTGCTCGGGCTTCCAGTCACAGTTCAATTTTTTAGGCAGCCAGGGCAACTCCAATGTGGACCCGACCGCGGGCCTGCCTAAAATTTGCACAGCGGCCTCGGCAATTTCCTGGGCCACCAGTCTGGCCTTGGGCTTTGCCGGGATTATCGCCGTGGTTTTTGTCATTGTGGGCGGCTATATGTACCTGACTTCCGGCGGCAACGAAGAAGCGGCGGAAAAAGGGCGGAAAGTGCTAACTAATTCGATTATCGGCTTAATTATTATTATTCTCTCGGCCACCATTATCCGGGTAGTGGTCAATACTTTGGATAGCAGTACCGGTAGCACCCCAAGCGTCACCTCAACTATCAATTATGGCGGCGAAGCTACCTCTTCTACGCCCGCCAACACCGGGGGAGGCAATACAGGAGGGGGCAACACGAGCGTGGCTGCTCTTTCCCAGGGCGTTAACATTTCCAGTACTGCGGTTACGGCCAGCATTGACCAGGCGAACGCGGCGGCTATTAAGTCGGCCTGTGGCGTACAGAACATAGGCAGCAATGTGGCTTTGCGCGCGGATGTAAACGGTGTTTCAGTGGGTACCGCGCCTTTGGTTTTGCAGGGCAGCAGCTACACCGCTACTTTGAATTTGCCCCAGGGCAGTTTCGATAAACAGACGCAATGTTTGACCGCGTATATTTGCAATCAGGCGGTGGCCGAAGGCGGCAGCTGCGGCCAGTAATATACGCAGCGGGAATTTTGTGGTATAATTAATTTAATATTTGATGAAAAGGGAGAGGGGGTGAGCAGTTTGAAACAAATTATCAAAAAAGTTAATTGGCTCAAGGTATCCCAGCTGGTGTTAACCACGGTTTTGGTTTTTTCTCCTCTGTTGGTTAATGCTCAGGGGATTGTTAATTCGAGCATCTGTGTTGGCGGCCTTAACTGTAACGCCGGGCAGGATGTTAACAGCCTGATTAAGACTGTTATCCAGTGGATGCTGGGCATTGCTTTCGGTATCGCCGTATTGTTCTTGATTATCGGCGGTTTCTGGTACATTACCTCCGGCGGCAACGAAGAAACTGCAGAGAAAGGCAAAAACACAGTGGTCAACGCCCTCATTGGTATTGTTATTATCGTTTTAGCCTTTGTGATTGTAAGCGTGGTTGCCAACCTGGTTGGCAGCGCGGGTACCGGCGGCGTTCAGTAGTTTTTAAACCTTTGGGCGGAAAAGCAATTTCCGCCTTTCGGTTTAAAAATAAATTAACATTTGGTTTATGAGCATCTTTTTACGATTTAAGTCGGGGGTTTCCAGGGCGGCGGCTTCTGTGGCTGTGGCGGCGCTAGCTT
>JAMCYA010000039.1 GCA_023473845.1 Patescibacteria group bacterium | reverse complement strand
CGGTGGTCGTTGTTCTGAACCGTAAAACGGTATACGGCTTCGCCGCCGCTGGCAACCGTAGCGGGCACATCTATACTGACCTGGACATTAGCCTCTTTGGCCGTGGGAGCAGGCTGGGGCCGGAATGCAAAAAAGGCTAGCACGGAAATAATAGCCACGCCGACTACGCTTGCCCAAATGTAAAGCTTATTGGCCTTGTAAAACCCCGGGGAAGCGGCTTCCATGTTGCCGCCGCCCGCGGACAGATGCTCGCGCACCGTGGAATCCAAAATGGGGCGCTCCACGGTTTTCTTTACAAATGCGCCGTCAGCCGAGGCTTCAGCTTTCGGCTGAGGATTGATGTCAGGTTCCATAATTTTTGTGTCAGGTTAAAAATGTTGATTTTATTATTCTAATTATAACACAATCAGGCCAAAAACAGCTTGCGGGAATGCAGCTGCCGCTCCAGCTGGTATTCCAAAAAACCGCCTAAAAGCCGGTTCAGCTCCAAAGCCTGTTTTAAGTCGGCCGAGGAAGCGGCAATAAAATCCCCGTTGTGGAGTGTACGAAAAGTCTCCAGCAAGGCCGCGGAAACGTTTACCCGGTCAGGTTCCAGCGCCGTGCGGGTAAACCCGCCCCCCAGCACGGTAAAATAAGTTTGCCCCGGCTCTCCGGCCCCCCTGCCGGCCGGCATGCGCACGGCAAAGCCTAGGCTTTCCAAAAGACCAATCTGGAACTTAGCCAAAAGAGCGGACAGGCTGCCGGCCGGCAAAGCTGCGACATCCAGACTGCGCAAAAATTCTAGCAAAATTTTAAAAAGTTTCGGGTTCTTATGCTCGTCCGCGGTGGCTTTGTATATCGCTTCGGCCGCAAACAGTCCCGCCTTCATGGCCTCCAGGCTGCCCCGCAGGTCCATAAAAGTATCCAGCACTTCGGCCCGGATAATTTTTTTCAGGCTTACAGCCCCGGAGCGGGAACCGTGCGCCAGGCTGACACGCACATAAAACAAACCCTGCAAAGCGTTCTGCAGCTTGCTTTGGGACAATTTAACGGATTTTGCCAGCCCCCTCACCCGCCCGGACTCCAGGGTAAAAAAAGTGATGATCTCATCCGCATCGCCATACGCCTGCTTCTTCAAAATTATGGCGTGATAAACCGCTTCCCTGGACATGCCGTGATAAGCTTAAGTTTTAATCAGGCCGAACCAGACGGCCTCGCCGTCCACCTGGGCCTGAATTTCAAAATCCACTTCCACTTCCAGGCTTTTTTCAATTTGGCTGACAAAAGTCTTTTTGCGGTCAAACAGGTTAACCAAGGCATTTTCCAAATTTTCGGCTTGGGTATTGTAATACAAATCAATCAGTTCGCCCGGCTTAAGTCCGCTTTTCTTGCGCAAATCCTGCACCTGGCGTTCCAGCTCGCGCGCCGTACCTTCGGCTTTCAGTTCCAGAGTCAGCTCCAAATTGAGCGACAGCTTAAAACCCGCGGCTTCGCGGAAGGCCCAGCCGGCTTTGGACACAAAATCGCTGCGGCCGCTTACGACTTTGAGGTTCAATTCTTCGGCCAACACGCTTTCCAGCTCTGGGGGCAGGAGGTGGTTTTTGTCCTTAATGTAATATTCCAGTTCGGCCAGCGGCTGCCGGACTTTTAGGTTGTGCTCCTTGCGCAAGGACAAACCCGCTTCCACCATTTCCCTGACCAAGCCCATGCGCGCCAGCAAATCCTGATCAGCCGCTCCGCCTTTTGGCCAGGCTGCGAGATGCACGGACTCGCCGCCGGTTACGTCCCGATAAATATGTTCGCTCAAAAAGGGCATAAAGGGCGCCAGCAGCTTGGCGGTTTCCTTAAGCACAAAACCCAAAACCTTCAACGATTCAGCGGCTGCCTCGCCGCCTTCCTTCATGCGGTCGCGGCTGCGCCTAATGTACCAGGTTGAAAGGTCTCCCACAAAATCCATAAGCACCTTGCCTGCGCGCACTGTGTCGTAGGCGTCCAAATATTGGGTGGTTTTGGCGGCAGCTTCGTTTAGCTTAGCCAGTACCCACTTATCTAGAACATGCCGGACTGCTTCAGGCATTAAGACTGTATCCTCCAGGCTGCCTTTTTCGTACATGCGGTAAAAAGTCCAGGAATTATACAGCAGCATGGACACTTTGCGGCCGGTTTCCGCCACCAGCTTTTCGCTGAAATTAATATCGTCCGCATTCATAACCGGACTGGTCAGCAAATAAAACCTTAAAGGGTCTACGCCGTACTTTTCAATCAAGTGGATGGGGTCGGGGTAGTTCTGTTTGGACTTGGACATCTTGCTGCCGTCCTCAGCCAGAATATTACCCGTGGTCACCACGTTCTTAAAGGGTGCCTTCTCAAATAACAGCACGCTCATAACGTGCATGACGTAAAACCAGGCCCGGGTTTGGCCAATGTACTCAGCCACGAAATCCGCGGGAAAACGGTTTTCGAACAGCTGCTTGTTTTCAAAGGGATAATGCAGTTCCGCAAAAGGCATGGATGCGGATTCCACCCAGCAGTCCACCACTTCGGGCACGCGGCGCATCTGCCCGCCGCACTCGCCGCACTTTAAGACCACCTGGTCAACAAAAGGCTTATGCAAGTCCAGGTCCTGCGGATTAAAACCGGGCTGCTGGCTCTGGGGGTAGACTTCGGCAAAGTTCAGGCTTTGCTGTTTTAACTCATCGATTGAGCCCACGCAGGTCACGTTTTTACACTGCGGGTTGCCGCATTTCCAGAAAGGCAAAGCCGTAGCCCAGTAGCGGTTGCGCGAAATGTTCCAGTCAGGCGCGGTTTCCATGGATTTGGCAAACCGGCCGAACTTCAAATGTTCGGGATACCAGTTGGTGCTTTCGTTCTGCCGGAGTAAATCCTTTTTGATTTTTTGGATATCAATAAACCAGGCAGGCAAAGCATTGTAAAACAGCGGGGTGGCGCAGCGATAGCAGTGCGGATAAGAGTGCAGATAATTTTCTGTTTTGTAGACCAAGCCCTTTTCCCCCAGCTCCTTTAAGACCAATTTATCGGCGTCCTTGAAAAACACGCCCCTTAAATTTTCCGGGATGCGGCTGTCCTGCAAATACTGGCCCTTGTGGTCGAGCATGTCCACGCGCGGCAGGTTTTTTTCCTTGGCGAGCTGATAATCTTCTTCGCCGTACATGGCGGCGTTATGCACCACGCCGGTGCCGTCCGTGGTTGTCACAAAATCCGCACTGTAAATGCGGTGCGCGCGGTTTTCCGAATCCGGCACCACGCCCGCATACAGCGGCTCGTACTTGAGGCCGACAATGGAGCGGGCTTCAAATTCCATAACCACTTCGTATTCGCCCTGCAGCACCATGAGCCGCTCTTTGGCCAATACCAGGTGCTGGTCGTTTTGTCTGACAATCACGTAGCGGATCTGCGGACCCACATTTAAAGAAGTGTTGCCCGGCAAAGTCCAGGGCGTAGTCGTCCAGGCTAAGACGTAGGTTTTGTCGTCGGAAATAAAATCCACAATGCGCTGGCGCGGCTCCAATTTGAATTTCGCATACACGGATTCTTCGGAAATATCGCGGTAGCTGTTATCCATGGCCACTTCGAAATTGGAAATGGGCGTTTCGCAGCGTGAGCAGTACAAAAGTACTTTGCGGTCTTCGTAAATCAAACCTTTTTTCCAGACCTGCTGCAGAGCCCACCACACACTTTCCATATAGGTGGTATCCATGGTCTTGTAGGAATTTTCGAACTCCACCCAGCGGCCCATGCGGCGGACAGTCTTGCCCCACTCCTCGGCAAACCTGAGCACGTTGCTGCGGCACTCCTGGTTGAACTTTTCCACGCCAATCTCCTCAATCTGTTTTTTCCCCGAAATGTTCAGGCTCTTTTCCACGATATTTTCAATGGGCAAACCGTGGCAATCCCAGCCCCAGCGCCGGCGCACGTATTTGCCGCGCATGGTCTGGTAGCGCGGCACCGCGTCCTTGATAGTGGAAGCTAAAATATGGCCATAGTGCGGCAAGCCGGTGGCAAACGGCGGGCCGTCATAAAAAATATAGTGCTCCCCGCTGCGGTTTTGCTCCAAAGATTTTTCAAAAATCTTGGCGTCTTCCCAATGCTTTAAGACCGCCAGTTCCAGCTGGTTAAAATCCGGGCCGCTTGATTGTTGTGGTTTTTCTGTCATATTTATGCTTCCAATCTTTTAATGGCTTGCTCATACATCGGGCGGGCTAAAGTTTTGGCCTCTTGGGAACCAATCCGGTCAAACATCCATTGAAACTTATCTTTAACTTTCTCTTTGCCCACCTCGCTGACTTTATGGGCGATAAAATGTTCAATCTGGTTCTCAAAATAACTAAGGCTATCTGCATCTCGCAGCAGGTTCTGGTCCGCGTCCCCGCCCACTTCGTGACGGGCAATCAGGCGGCTGACCCGGTCAGATAGCTCCGCTGGCGCGCCTTGCTCCTTTAAAAACTTTAAAATAATTTCCGCGCCTTTCTCCTGATGATGCCGCATAAATACTTCGTCTAAAAAACCCTTGGACGACTTTTCTGCAACCGGGTGCGTGGCAGTATCCCTAAACGCCCTTTCCGTATCGTGGGCGAAAGCCGCAATACACAGCGCCTCATCTGCATTGGACTTTAGCCGCTTAACCCAGTAAACCGTTCTTTCAAAATGCCGAATGTCACCCGAATGCGGGGATTTTAGAAAAGCCTCAATAACAAATTTTTCAACTTTGGGATAAAACTCCATTTACATTTCCTCCGGTGCGGTAATGCCCAAAAGGTAGAGGCCGTTGGAAATAACCTGGGCAGTGGCCTGGCAGATTGCCAGCCGCAGATGCCGGGTATCCAAGTCCGGTTCCTGCACCACGGGCGAAACTTCGTAAAACTGGTTATAGGCCTGGGAGAGTTCAAACAAATAGTTGCAGAGCAGGTTGGGCAAATATTCTTCAGCCACCTGTGCCACCACTTCGGGAAACAGCACCAGTTTGCCCAGCAGGGCTCGTTCCGGAGCGCTGATTTTCGCTTCGGCCCGGCCGGACAGAGGCTGCTCCGGATGCCAGGGCGGGTCCGCTTGGTGGGCCTTGCGCAAAATGCCGTGGATGCGGGCATGCGTGTATTGCAAATACGGCCCGGTGTTCCCCTCAAAACTCAGGGCCTTGTCCCAGGTAAACACAATTTCGGTCTTGCGGTTATGCGACAAATCGAAATACTTAATGGCCGCCAGGGCAACTTCCTTGGCTACAGCCTGCTGGTTATTGAGCCCCGGGTTTTTTTCTTTGATTATAGCTAGCGCCCTGCTTTGGGCTTCGTCAATTAAATTCTGCAAAGATATTGTAGTGCCTTTGCGGGTGGAAATTGCGCCTTCGGGCAAGGACATAAAACCCAAATCTACGTGCGCGCTATCCGTGCCAGCCGGATACCCGGCAAGCTCTAAAACCTTAAACAGCTGGCGGAAATGGTGCGACTGCCGGTTATCCACGACATAGATATTTTTGTAAAATTCAAACTCCTTGCGCCGGTAAATATAGGTGGCGAAATCGCGCATGTGGTAAGTGGTGCCGCCGTCGCTCTTAACCAAAATGCAGCGACCCAAGCCAAAACTTTCCAAGTCCACATACTGCTCGCCGGTCTCGCCGCTTTGCACCAGGCCTTTGTGTTTTAGCTCTTCCAGCACAGCGGGCATTTTGTCCTCATAAAAACTTTCGCCCAAATTATGGTCAAAAGGTAAAATCTGCAACAGCTTCCGGTAGCGCTCAAAATCCTCCAAAGAAACTTTTACAAACCACTGCCACAGTTCGCGGTTTTCCGTGTCCCCTTTTTCCAGTTTTACAAATTCTTCTTTGCCTTTCTCGCGCAAAACCGGTTCTGCCTCAATCCTGGCGGACATAGCCACGTACAATTTGTTTAGTTCGTTAATCGGGTCGGCTTCCAGCGATTCTTTTTTTCCCCCGGCTTTCACATATTCCTTGTAGGCAAAAAGCAGGATGCCGAACTGCACGCCCCAGTCGCCGATATGGGTATCGGAAATGGTTTTGTAGCCCTGCGATTTTAAAACGCGCAAGAGGCAGTCGCCAATCACGGCGCTGCGCAAATGGCCCACGTGCGGCGGCTTGGCCACGTTATTCTGGAAGTACTCCACGACCACGGGCTTGCCTCCGCCGCTTATGGAAGCGCCGAAGAGCTCGCCCTGTTCCAAAATCCTTGCCAAATTTCGCACCAAAAAGCCGGCCCCCAGCTTGAAATTGATAAACCCGCCTGTTGGGGCAATTTCTTCAAACACGCCTTGGGTGTCGTACTTTTTTAAGGCAGCCACCAGCTTTTCCGCCACCTGTACCGGGTTTTCTTTCAGTTTTTTGGCCAAAACCAAGCCGGCGTTGGTCGAAAAATCCCCGTGCTTGGGGTCGGGTACCGAAATTTGGGGGTCGCTGTCCAAAAGCGAAGTCAATTTCAACTCAGACAAGCTCTCCGCCAACAGGTGCTGAAGGTAAATTTTAGCTGTTTCACTCTGCATAAATTCTTATCAATTATAACATAAAATGGCAAAAAGGGTGAAACAATGATAAAATGACACTAAATATGAAAACCTTGGCGGAAAACCGACGGGCAAAGTTTGATTACGACCTCAAAGACACTTTGGTGGCGGGCTTGAGCTTGTCCGGTCCGGAAGTAAAATCCGTCAAAGCCGGCAACGTCTCTTTAGCGGGCGCTTACGTAACGGTTTCCGCCCGGGGCGCCATGCTCGTCAACTGCCATATTGGCCCTTACAAATACGCACCCAATGAAAAATACGACCCGACCCACAGCCGGCAGCTGCTGTTAAACCAAAAAGAAATCTCCGGCCTGCTGGGCAAAGAAAAAGGCCTGGTTATTATTCCTTTGGAAATTTTTGAAGGCCGGCGCGGCTGGCTCAAGCTTAAAATCGGCGTGGGCAAAGCGCGCAAAAAAACCGACAAGCGCGAATACATAAAAAAACGCGAAACCCAAAAAGAAATCCGGGCTGCCCTTTAGCCTACCCGGCCAAAACCCATGAAGCTCAACAAAGACATACTCTATGTCAGCGTAATTATCCTGCTCCTGGCTGCCTGCGGCCAGCTGTACTACAGCACCCGCTACCTGCCCCAGGCCGAGCGCGCTGTGAATGTCTACTATAACCAGGATCGGCCGCTTAACCGGGAACTGGTCGGCCTAATCCAGGATGCGGACAAGTTTGTATACTTTGCCGTGTACACTTTTACCCGTGCAGATTTAAAAGACGCCCTGCTGGCAGCCAAACATCGCGGCCTGACGGTTATTGGCCTGACCGACCGCCAGCAAACCGCAGGCCTGGAAAGCCAGGCCAAACTGATTAAAGAACTGCGCGGGGCCGGCATCCCGGTTTACGAACAGGATCATGCGGGCATTATGCATTTAAAAGTCCTGGTCACGGACAAGGCCTATGCCTCCGGCTCCTACAACTGGACCGCGGCCGCTACCAGCCTGAACGACGAAGTTTTGGAAATCGGCCGCGACCAAACTTTGCGCGAGAAAGGCAAAGAA
>JAMCYA010000063.1 GCA_023473845.1 Patescibacteria group bacterium | reverse complement strand
ACTTTCAGCATCGAAAGTCATAGTTGCTTTTTGGCCGAGCCGAACCTTGGCTACATCGACCTCGTTCAAAGAAATTTTGGCCACCTGCTGGTTGGTGATAATCGTGGCAATCACGGTACCCGCAGTCACCTTGTCGCCGGCTGAAAAATCCACAGACGCCATGGTGCCGTCGAACGGCGCCCTAAGAATGGTGTTGTCATATGCAGTCTGCGCGTTGGCCAGCTGGGCCTGGGCCGAAGTAATCTGGGCTTTGGCCGAAGCAATATCGGACTCAGTGGGAGGCTGCAGGGTATTTTGCAAAGAGAGCTTTGCCTTGTCCAAAGCCGTCTGGGCCGAATCAACCGCAGCCTGGGCCTGTTCTACGGTCTGCTGCTGGTTCTGAACCGCTGAATTGTAGGCGTTTAAAACGGTCAGATACGTGGCCGACTTGGTGTTAGGCACGTTTATCACCCACTTGGTGGACAAACTAAAATTCCCGCTGGTGCTGAAAGTTACATACATGCCATTACCCAAAGGCTGGGCCAGACCGCGGTTTATCTGCCCGCTTTCTGTCCCCAGGCCCGAAGCCGAATAAAAATAACCATTGCCATTCTGGTAAACGGTAAGGTTGTAGGCGCCCTTGTCCGTGCCTGTGTAATTGCCGCTCAATGTCAGGGTTACCGTGCTGTTGGGGTCGCTGGGGTCAGCCTCAAGGTCATTGTTCAAAAGCGAAGACAGGGCCTTATCCACGGCCTGCTGCTGTTCGGTAACTGTAAAACTGTAGTTTTTTTTAGCCTGATCCAAAGACTGCTGGGCGGACTGAATGGATAACTGCTGGGTCTGCACGTCAATATCGGTAGCGCCGGCCATCAGCTTGTCATAGGAAGCCTGGGCCTGGGCCAAGTTGGCCCGGGCCTGGGCTACGCTGTTGGCCGCTGACTGCTGATCGACAATTGCAACCACGTCTCCGGCTTTGACCAACTGGTTATTTTTTACATTCACCGCGGTCAGCCGGCCATCGCTGACCGGTTTAATATCCATCTGGTCAGAGGTTTCCGCCTGGCCAGTGCCCGACACGGATGTAACAAGCGTGCCCTTGGTGACCTGGCCCGTGACATAACTTACCGCCCCGCTTTTGGAGCTGGACTGCTTGTAAAAATAATAGCCTCCGGCCGCTATCACAACCACAATGGCTGCCAACAGATATTTTTTTCGTAAAAGGGATTGGATGAATTTCATATGTAGGTTATTTATTTAAATTGGGGAAGATTTGGTTTGGCATGGGCATAGGCCCCAGTCCGGGGCCAAAGGGTTCAGTTGGATCAAAGACCCTAATAAAACTGGCTGCCACGGAACCGTCTTCTTTGGGAGCGCCAATGGCCACAACCCGATCACCGGCTTTCAGTTCGGAAAAATTCAAAGTCTGCCACCCCTTCCGAATGACTGTCGTGCCGTCCACAGTAATTACTTTTTCTACATTGCTCTGGCCTTTCACCACCAGGCTGTTATTGGACACGCTGAGCACTTCGCCGGCCGTGCCGTGGCCATTGATAAAATCCTGGCTTTCCAGGCCTTTTAAAAAACCTTCTTTTGGACCGCCAAAAACCCGGTGGTAATTTTCTCCCCAGCGAAAAGTAAAAGTTGCTTTGCGGTAACCGACAAACATGCCCAGCTGGAAAACCAACAGTAAAACTACAATGGCCGAAAGGCCAAGCACCAGCCATTTAAATTTTTTTGTTTGTAAAATTGAAGATAGGTTCATAACCAATAAATTAATGGTTCAGTGCGGAAAGCTGCCGGGAAGAGGACAAAAACTCCCGGCCGAAACCCAAAGTCAGCCTCAGGCCGTAAAGTACCGCCAAAACCGTAGCTAAAAATACCCCGGCGCTTAAAGCCGGCAAGGTCTCTAAAAGGCTGAAGGCGTAATCCTGCCAGTCCGCGGCAATAAATTTGAAGTCGTAAAAAAATAGCGATAAGTACTGGCCAAAACCTGAGGTGGAGACATCCAGCCAAAAAAGCCTGAGCATAAACGCAAATGCGGCAACAGACCCCGCCAATAGTACAGCGGCAAAAACCAGCCGGCGCCGCAGCCGTATAAGCTTGCGTTCGGTTTCAATCCTGGACATCACCCTATCTAGCAGGCCTTCGGGCACACTCAGGTTATTAGGCGTAAATTTTTCGATGTCTTTTGGCTTCATATTACATAATACGAAAAAAAGATGCGTTGGGGTGCATCTTTTTAAATCCAAGTTTTTGGCTTAGCCTCAGCGTTTTTGGCCGAAACTCGCCTGCAGCCGGCCAAGGGCCCGGCGATACAGGCTTTTGACAGTATTCACGGGCTTTTGGGTAATCAGGGCAATCTCCCGGAAGCTCAAGTCCTGCTCGTGGCGCAAAACTACAACCTGGGCATACTTGGGGGATAATTTACCCACCACAGCACCCAATTTTTGGACAAAGAGGCTATTTTCAGCGGAAACCTCGGGCAAAGGCTGGATGTCCACCACATTTTCAGCAAAAGATTCTTCGCTGTTCCCGCTCTCCATATCGGAAAAGGTCAAATCGCGCTTTTTTCTGAGCAAGTCCAGGCAAGTGTTCCGGGCGACTTTGAACAGCCAAGGTTTAAACAGCCTGGCGGTGTCGAACTTGCCCAAATTCTGCCAAACTTTCACAAACACTTCCTGGGTGGCATCATCCGCTTCGGCGCGGTCGTGAAGGTAGCCATAGCAAAAACGATAAACAATCTGCACGTACCGGGATACCAGAATTTCCAAAGCAGACTGGTCAGTCCTGGCTGCTAACACTAATTGTTCATCGGAAATTTCCTGCATGTGTTTTATGCTACCGTTTAAACTGCCGTAAGCCTGTACCTAATATTACACTTATCTAACGCGATTATTTCACGGTTTTATTTGATGAACGTAGCCTCGAACGCCCAGCGCGTGCATTCATCCACTTGTTTGGGGTTAAGAATGCCGTGCTTAACAAGCAGTTCCTGCTCCTTGCGGATGTTAGTGCGGTACATTTCCGGCCCGTCCGTGTTGATAGTGAACTTAACCTTGTGTTTCAAGAGCGTGCGGTAGATATTTTTAAGCTCTTTTAGGCTCTTGACCACATTGTTCTTTAAATTGGAGGTGGGGCAGGTTTCCAAAACTATCCCCTGCTCGACAATTTCCGCCATCAGCTTGACATCCTCCACGCACTTAATGCCGTGGCCCACCCGATGGGGCCTAATCTCCCTGACCACAAACCTGAGCTCTTCCAGGGAACCGGCTTCTCCTGTGTGCGCGGTAATGCCCAGACCCGCGGCCCGCGCTTGCTCAAACAACAGAGCATGTTTCTTCATGGAAAAATTTTTGCGCTCCGGGCCGGCCACATCGATCCCCACTATGCCCTGGTGCCTGTATTTTATCGCTTTCTTCAAAATAATCTCGTTCATCCCGTAATTAAACATCCGGTCCATCATGACAATAATGCCCGCTTTAACCTGGGGATACTCCAGCAGCGCATGCTGCAACCCCCACAAAGCGGACATAATAATGTGATCCAGATCCCGTTCGCCGCCCCTGTTCCTGAACATGGGGTTAAAGCGCAACTCTTGCAGCACCAGGTTACAGGCGCGATAGCCGCCGCCGATTACGCTCTTGACCGACTCTTCAATGGCTTCCGGCGAGGATTGGATAAGTTCCGTCCAATGGTAAAAATGATAGTGCATATCGTTCAGGTTCTTGTTCTTCCGCCCTTCACCCATGGTAATCATCTCCTCAAAATCCCAGTAGTTTTTCGACGGCAGCTTAATACCCTGCCGGTGCGCAATGGACCATAGAATGGAAGGGTGCACGGCTGCGCCCAGATGCGTGTGCAGTTCAGCTCTGGCTTTTTCTGGTTTTTTCGTCATAAAATATTGCGTTTGAATTAGCTTATTCTAACAAATTTTCCCCGAATCTCAAACCACAGCCAAAATTCCTGGGTTATTTGCCAGTATCCAGATTGCGCGTGGGTGGCACCTGGTAATAGTTCAGAATAAACTGGGCAATTTCGCCAAAGGCAGGCGCAGCCGTAGTTTCCGCCCAATTGACGCTGCGCGGATGATCCACCCGGATGAGCATCAAAAATTTCGGATTTTCCACGGGCCCAAACCCGATAAACGAACCAATGTTGTTGTTATTCTCGTATTTCCCGTCTTTGCCCGCCACCTGTGCCGTACCCGTTTTACCGGCAATGTAGTAACCGGGTACCCCGGCTTTTTTGCCGTGCCCGCTTTCAATCACGCTCACCATCATGGCAGCCACAGTGTTGGCGGTTTTTTCCGAAATCACCTGAGCCACCTCCTGGGGCTTGGTATTTTCCACCCGGCCGTCGGAATATATCTTGCTCTGCACCAAATAAGGCTTCATCATTTTGCCCTGGTTGGCAATGGCAGTAAACGCCTGGATCAGCTGGATGGGGGTAATGGTAATCCCCTGCCCGAAAGTCGCGGTATCAAAACTGGCCGCGATGTTGGCCTTTAGGTTGTCCAGATTACCCTTGGTTTCCGGCAGCTCAATCCCAGTCAGCTTGCCAAAACCGAATTTCTTGATGTAATCGAAAAAAGTCTTATCGCCCATCTGCTCCTTGGCAAAAATTACGCCTGTGTTCAAAGATTGCTCCAGCACCTGGGTCATGGTTTGCAGGCCGCGGGCTTTCTTGTCGAAATTTTTTATGGTAAAGTTGTCGACTTTGACTTCACCGGTATCAATGTATGTGGTGTCGGGGGTAATCTTGCCTTCATTAATCGCGGCGGCCATGGTCAGTGGCTTGAAAACCGACCCCGGCTCATAATTACCCGTGACGTTTTCGTTCATAAACACCTTTGGGTCAGTCTGCTTGTTGAATTCGTTGGGGTTGAAGTTGGGATACCCGGCCATGGCCAAAATCGCCCCTGTGCTGGGATTTATCACAAGTACACTGCCGCTGTCCGCCGAATTCTTTTCCACAGCGTCCTTCAGCACGCTTTCCGCCTTAAACTGAATTGTCCGGTCAATGGTTAACACCAAATTTACGCCGTCTTCCGCAGGCTGGAAATCTCTTTCTCCGCCAAAAATCCATTCTCCGCCCAAACCTCTCTCCTGTTTCAGTTCGCCGGATTTTCCCGCGAGCTCGTTCTGGAAATTCCTTTCCAGGCCATACAGGCCAACTTTCTGGGTCTGGTTGTCCTGATTGTAGCCGACAAAACCCAGGACCTGGCTCAGCAGTTCGTTCTGAGGGTACGACCGGGTTTCTTCGGCATCAAAATAGATGCCCGGCAGCTTTAAGTCTTCCACTTTGCGCTGCTCGTCTTCGGTTAGCTGTTTTTTGATTGGCACATATTTCCGGCTGGTATCGGAAATCTTTGCCAGTACGTCTTCAGGGGCCAGGCCCAGAACCTCTGCCAAGCTGGCGGCCGTGCTTTTGGGGTTCTGAATTTGCAAGTAATTGTAGGCAGCCAGATATTTCTCAATATTGGTGGCCAAGGGCACGGTTTCCTGGCTGACCTGGTCGATCAGCTTAATTTCCCCCCGGCTGGGTAGTAGTTTTTTATAAATGCTGTGCTGGGCCTGGGCCAAAACCCGGATCTGGCTGCCTACAATTACTTGCAAATAAAATAAACGCGCCAGGATAATCAAAAAAAGCAGCAACAAAAAAGCAGTCACAAGGCTGCTTCTTAAACCAAAGGGGCTTGGACGGCTCTTTCTCACCATGTACTTACAGGCTTAGTTTATCTTTGAGTCAGCCGGGTCGATTCCAGAAACACCGGAGTTTCGGCCGGGACGAAATTGGCGCTTAAGAAGCCCTCCTGAATGCTTACCATTGAAGTATTCTCCGCCAGCTTCAAGTTCAATTTTTTCTGCGCATCGGTCAGATTGGTTATCTGCTGCTGCATTTTCTTTATTTCATAGCCTTTGGAGGAATTACCGTTAACCTCTACAAAGTAGCCCAGCAGCAAATAGGCGTTTAATGCCAGCAAAAAAAGCCCGGCGAACAAGCGCAATGGATGGCTCTGGCTCTTAACCCGGCCTTTTTTGGCCGCTTGGCCGAGCGTGTCGGCAGTAGAGAAAAAATTGGATAAAGTTAGGGTTTTCAGCATAAAAATTTTTAGTTTTTTGTTTTTGGTTTTTAATTAAAGCTTAAGGGCGGCGCGCAGCTTTGCCGGACGGCTGCGGCTGTTCGCCGCAAGCTCGGCCTCCGAAGCGGTAACCGGTTTTTTAGTCAAAACTTTTAGCAGCGGGCTTTTGCCGCAGACGCACTGGGGAAAATCCGGCGGACACACGCAACCTTTGGCCAACTGGTTGAAAAACTCCTTTACAATGCGGTCTTCCAGGGAATGAAAGGATACTACGGCCAAGCGCCCGCCGGCGGACAAAATATCGAAGGCTTTGGGCAAAAAATCCTCCAAGTTTTCCAGTTCATGGTTGACCGCAATCCTCAGGGCTTGGAAGACCCGGCGCGCGCTGTCTGCAGCCTTATGCTTCACCGGCTTGGGCAGCGCCGCTTGGATAAGCTCATACAGCTGGCCGGTTTTATGCAGCTTCTGGCCAGCAGCCTGGCTGGCCTTGATCCGCCGCGCAATCTGCCGGCTGAACTTTTCTTCACCATACTCCCTGAAGATTTTTTCCAGTTCCGCTTCGCTGCGGCTGGCCAGCAAAAATCTGGCATCTTCGGGCTGACTTTGGTCAAACCTCATGTCGAGCGGTTCATCTTTTTGGAAAGACAAACCCCGGCCCGACTGATCCAGTTCATAGCTGGAAAAACCGATATCCGCAACTATCCCGTGAATTTGATTTAACTTGTGTTTTTCGGCAATTTTGTCTATGTTTCTAAAATTTCCCTGAACAATGTTCCAGTTTTGGTTATCCTGCACAAGCCGCCTGGCAGACCCGACGGCATCGCTGTCCAAGTCAACGGAAACCAGTCCGCCTTCTTTCCCGATTTTGCGCAGGATGGCTTGGCTGTAGCCCGCGCCGCCCAAAGTCGCATCGATAAAAATTTCGCCCGGTTGGGGGTTAAGCAGGTCTATCACCTCTTGGAGCAAGACCGGCTGGTGAAAATAATCCTGTTTGTCCATGCAGCAACCCTAAGCTAATTAAACTCCCAGACTGCCCAGCTGCTCAGCAATGGCGTTGCTAGCTGCTTCGGTCTGCGTCTTGTATGCCTGCCAGAGCTCTTCGCTCCATAACTCAATGCGGTTATACAATCCGGCGCAAACCACTTTTTTACTGATCTTCGCGAAATCTTTCAAGTACCCGGGCAGAATTATCCTACCCTGTTTATCCACATCGCAATCCATGGCTCCAGCCAGCATCAAACGGGAAAAAGCTCGCGTGTTGGCAGTAGAAATTGGGAGACTAGCCAATTTTTCCGCCAGCTTTTTCCACTCCTCGACGCTGTATAGAAACAAGGAATTATCCAAACCTCTGGTAACCACCACTTTGGCTTTCAATTGCGCCCTGAATTTTACCGGGATGGCGATTCTGCCTTTGTCGTCTATGGTACCCTGATATTCTCCGATAAACATTTTAAAAATCTGTTAATTAAGCCTTATGGCAGTAGGGATAAGTGTTAAATTTGTTATCCACAATACTCTCCACTTATCCCCACTTTAAACAGGTTTGGGGATG
>JAMCYA010000003.1 GCA_023473845.1 Patescibacteria group bacterium | reverse complement strand
GAGATTGTGGCTGAGTTTACCGGCCGCGTGCTGCCCGGCCGGCGTTTTACGGACGGCGTACACCAGGCGATTGAGGCCAAGGAAAAAGTTAAGGTTAAAGAATCGGACCGGACTACCGCAGCCATTACTTTCCAGAATTTTTTCCCCATGTACAAGAAGCTCTCGGGCATGAGCGGCACGGTTATGCGCGCCCGGGACGAATTCAGCCAGGTCTACCGGCTGGACGTGGTGCAGATCCCAACCAATCGGCCGCTTGTCCGGGTTGACCACAACGACTTGTTTTTTAAAACCCTCAAGGGCAAGTTTGCCGGACTGGTAAAAAAAGTCCATCAAATCCACGGCAAAAAGCAGCCTTTGCTGATTGGCGCCCGCAATGTGGAAACCGCGCATTTGATTGCCGATATTTTGTCCGAACAAAACCTGCCTTTCCAGATGCTGACCGCGGCCGACCACAGGGCCGAGGCGGATAAGATTGCCAAGGCAGGGCAGGAAGGCATGATTACCTTGGCTACCAATATGGCCGGCCGCGGCACGGATATTTTGCTGGGTCCGGGCGTGCCGGAGCTGGGCGGCCTGTACGTCATGGGTACGGAGCGCCACGAGTCCCGGCGCATTGACGACCAGCTGGTCGGACGCGCCGGCCGCCAGGGGGACAGGGGCGAATCGCAGTTTTTGATTTCCATGGAAGACGAAATAATGCAGCTTTTTGGCAGCGAAAAGATAATCGACATTATGGAGGAGTTTGATATTCCGGAAGACGAATACATTTCGGCTCCGACCCTGGATGAGGCTTTTAAAAAAGCCCAGGACTTTGTGGAGAGCAAAAATTACGACTCGCGCATTTATCTGTACAAGTACGACCGGGTGGCCAATTTCCAGCGGAGCGAAGTTTACCGGCTGCGCGAAATGCTGCTGGAAAATGAATCGGCTTTTGAAAAGTTTTTGCTGCAAAGCGTGGCCGATGTTTGCGGGGAGATTTTCCGCCTCGCCGAACCCCAGCTGGTGGCGGAGCAGCTGGCTGCGGTGTTCTCTTTGGAAGTTACGGGCCGGAAATTGAAGGAGGAGGCGGCGGGCGAGGGCGGATGGGACAGCATAAGGCAAAAATATTCCAGCTACCTGACAGAGAAAGTTTTGGGCTTGAAAACGGAAAAGCAAGTGTGGGAGGCCAGCCAAAAATTGGTTTTGCAGACTATTGACTCCAACTGGGGCAGCCACTTGGAACTTATGGATGTGCTGAAGGAAGAAGCCAACTTATTTTCTTACGCTTCGGAAGATCCCTTGATAGATTTTATCAAAGACAGCCGCCAGTTATTTGCGGATTTAGGCAAGCGGATTCAAACGCAATTCGTAAATTCTCTGTTCACTCATTTGCAGCAGCAGGGCAGGTTGAATTAGTTTTTTCGAGCTGGTTTGGATTTGTCAGCCGCCTAAGTTTTTTGGTATACTTCGGCTATGCTTAGCAAAGAAGAAGTTTTGCGTATTGCCAAATTAGCGCGCATTGAATTGGGGGAAGCGGACGTGGAAAAATTCCAGAAGAATTTATCCACGGTTTTGGAATACGTGGAGGCCCTGAAAACCGTGGATACTTCCGGGTTGGAAGAAGTTTCGCAAGTCACCGGCCTAATAAATGTCCAGCGCGACGACCGCGCGGTGCTGGCCCAAAACCGCGAAGAAATTTTGGGTCAGGCGCCGGAAATTAAGGACGGCTATTTTAAAGTTAAGGCCATACTCTAAAGATGGAATTTTTACACCTGACGGAACTCCGGAAAAAGCTGGACAACAGAGAAGTATCTTCGTCCGAACTGGCGAAGTATTTTTTGGCGCGCATAAAAAAACTGGAACCGCAGCTGAAAGCTTTTGTGACCGTTACGGAAGAAGCGGCGCTAAAAGATGCGCAGGAAGCCGATGAATTTATCAATTCCCCCGGGGAGAACCCTTTTCTGTGCGGCATTCCGTATGTGTCTAAGGATCTTTTTGCAACGCGAGGCATCCGCACTACCGCCTCCTCGAAAATTTTGGATGAATACAAACCGCCTTTTGACGCTACAGTGACCCGCAAATTGAAAGAGCAAAAGAGCGTACTCTTGGGCAAGACGAATTTAGATGAATTTGCCCACGGTTCGTCTACCGAAACTTCGGCCTACGGCCCGTCCCACAACCCCTGGGACACCAGCCGCATTCCCGGCGGTTCTTCCGGCGGCAGCGCGGCTGCGGTGGCGGGCGGCTTGTCCCCTTGGGCCACGGCCACGGAAACGGGCGGCAGCATCCGCCAGCCGTCTTCTTTGTGCGGCGTTTCCGGCTGGAAGCCGACTTATGGCAGGGTTAGCCGGTACGGCGTGATTGCCATGGCTTCGTCTCTGGACAGTCCCGGCGCCATTGCCCATAGCGTGGAAGATTTGGCCCATTTGGCGGAAGCCATGGCCGGCCAGGATGAAAAGGATTCCACCACGGGCCACGTGCCTGTGCCACAGTACAGCCGGAATCTGACAGCCGATATCAAAGGTTTGAAAATCGGCATACCCAAAGAATATTTTTTGGACGGCATGGAAGAGGGGGTTAAACAGCGGGTCATGGAAGCGGTAAAAGAACTGGAAAAAATGGGCGCGAAAACTGTGGAAGTGGCTTTGCCCAATACCAAGTACGGTTCTTTGGTTTATGCGATTGTTGCGCCCTCGGAGATTTCTTCCAATCTAATGCGTTACGACGGCATTCGCTACGGGCACACCGTACCGGCTGCAGCCGATCTGTTGGGAGTTTATGAAAAAAGCCGGGCCGAAGGCTTTGGCGACGAGGCCAAGCGGCGCATTATGACCGGTACTTATGTGTTGTCTGCCGGCTATTATGATGCTTACTATAAAAAAGCCCAGAAAGTCAGAAGGCTGATTGTCAACGAGTTTGCCGAGGCGTTCAAGCAGGTGGATTTGCTGGTCTGCCCCTCCAGTCCCAATGTAGCCATCAAACTGGGCAGCGCCAAGGACAATCCGCTTTTCGGTTACATTGCGGACCAATTAAACATTCCGGGCAGCCTGGCCGGTTTGCCCGCGCTGTCCGTACCTTGCGGGTATGCGCGCCCGGCCGACAACGATACGCCGTCCATGGACGGCTTGCCCGTGGGCCTGCAGATTATCGGCCCCCAGTGGGGCGAGCAGCAAGTATTTAATGCAGGTTTTGCTTATCAGCAGGCGACGGATTGGCACAAGCAATATCCCAGCCTGGAATAATTTTATGACGAATTCAGCCTACAAGCCAGTTATTGGTTTTGAAATCCATGTCCAGCTTGCCACCAAGAGCAAGATGTTTTCGCCTGCGCCCAATAATCCGGATGAAGCCGTGCCCAACACTAATATAGACGAAATCGTCACTGGCCAGCCCGGCACTTTGCCCGTGGCCAACAAGGAAGCCATCCGCCTGGCAGCTATGGTCGGCTTGGCTTTAAATTGCACCATCGACGAGTTTTCCAAATTTGACCGCAAGCATTATTTTTACCCCGACCTGCCCAAGGGCTACCAAATTTCCCAATACGACCAGCCCATTGCCAAGAAAGGCTACTTGGATATTGAAGTTAACGGCAAGACCAAACGCATTGGGATTACCCGCGCGCACTTGGAAGAGGATGCGGGGAAGAACGTACACCCCGAAGGTTTGCCCTATTCTTTAGTGGACTACAACCGCGCGGGCGCGCCGCTTTTGGAAATTGTCACCGAGCCGGATATTGAAAGCGCGGAAGAAGGCAGGGCTTTTTTGCAGGAACTGAGGAACATTATCCGCTATCTGGGGGCTTCTAGTGCGGATATGGAAAAAGGCACCATGCGCTGCGAGCCGAACATTAGCGTTAGAAAGCCGGGCGAAACCACCTTGCCCAAATACAAAGTTGAAGTAAAAAACATCAACAGCTTTAAGTTTGCCGAAGCGGCCATAAATTTTGAAATCGCCCGGCATACGGAAATGCTGGAAAAAGGCGAGATGCCCAGGCAAGTGACCATGGGCTGGAATGAAAAGAATAATTGCACCGTGGAGCAGCGGAGCAAGGAGGATGCCCAGGATTACCGCTATATGCCGGATCCGGATTTGCCCGTGCTACAGTTCCCTCAAGAGTATTTGGACGAATTGAGGAACAGAATGCCCGAACTGCCCGCCCAAAAACGGACACGGTTTCTGGAAGAGTACAAGTTGCCCCTGGCCGATGTTGAGAATCTGATTAACTGGAAAGAACTTACTTATTATTTTGAAGGGGTGGTGAGTGAGATCGATGAATGGATAAATTCTGACGTCGATACAAAGATTTTTAAAGACAGAATTTCAGCCGGAGAGCCGATGGCTTCCCTTGTTGGTTGGGATAGGTTACTTGCCATAAGACAAGCGGCTAATTGGTGTTTGGGCGAATTTTCAGCGCTTCTTAATCAAAAATTAATGAATCCGTACGATTCAGCTGTAACCCCAGAAAATTTTGCGGAAATGCTTAAGCTAATCCAACAAGGTAAGATTTCTGTAAGCGCAGCAAAAAGTGTGTTTAAGGTGATGTACGAAAAAGGCGGCGATCCCAGCGAGATTGTGGAAGATATGGGGCTGGCGCAGGTGAGCGACGAAGGCGCGATTGCCGGAGCCATTGAGAAAGTGATAGCGGAGAACCCCAAAGCTGTAACCGACTATAAGGCGGGGCAGCAGAAGTCGTTTGGCTTTCTGGTAGGCCAGTGCATGAAGGAGCTGAAAGGCAAAGGCAATCCCCAAGTCATTAATGACTTGCTTAAGAAAAAATTGGCATAGATAAAACCGGCCAGAGGCCGGTTTTATTTTATCCAAGTATAAATTTTTTGGTCAGTTTGTCAGCTTGTTTGAACGGAGTTTTCAGCCATTGGATGTTTCTATTCCTTTTCCACCAGGTCATTTGGCGTTTGGCGTAGTGCTTAATGGCGTAGCCAAGCTGCTCAATCATTTCATCATGGGTAAGTTTTTTTTGCAGATACTGCCCGACATAGCGGTATTCGAGCCCAAAGTCAAAGAGCTTTTTCCAAGACAGGCCTTGTTTATGCAGTTGGCTTATTTCTTTCACCATGCCTTGTGAAAGCCTTTCTGTTAGCCTTGAGTCAATTCTTTTGTACAAAGCTTCTTGCGGCCACAACAAGCCAAGCCACAGGCATTCGTAAGGCGAAGGTTTGGAGTTTAACGCGGGGACCGGCTGTCCTGTGGACATAACAATCTCCAGGGCTCGAATCAGCCGGCGCTTGTTGAAGCGGTCAATATTTTTCGCCCTGGCTGGGTCCAATTTTTGCAGGCGGATAAATAATTTTTCTGGCGAGAGCTTTTCCAGTTTGCGCCTTAAGGCCGGATTGGGTTTTACTTCGGGCAGCTTTTGTCCCAAGACCACGGCATCAATCCAATGGCCTGTGCCGCCGCACAAGATCGGCAGCTTACCGCGCTCCAGAATATCATCAATTGCCTTTTGGGCTTGGCGCTGGAAAAGCCCGGCAGAAAATTGTTTTTTTGGAGACAAGAAATCTATGCAATAGTGGGGGATGCCTTTGTACACATAAATTTTCCGCCCGCGGATTTTTTTCCACGCGCCTTCCACCTTGCCCGTGCCAATGTCCATGCCAGCATAGATTTGCCGGCTGTCCGCGGAAATAATTTCCCCGTTGAATTTTTTTGCCAGGCTGACAGCCAGTTCGGACTTGCCCGAAGCCGTCGGTCCAACGATGGCCAGCAGCTTATCTTTTTTTGGCAAGTTTTTCTCCCGCGTATTTAATGTTTTTGAGCAGGGATCGGCCGTGCATTTGCATGCGCAGGCGTCTTTTCTTTTCGCGTTTAACGGCCTTGGGCTCAAATTCTTCCAAAGGGTTGTTTTTCATGGCTAAAGAGGTTGCTTTATGTTATAATTATAGCATTAAAATTGTTTTTTTCTTCATGTCCATGAAAAATAAAAAAGTATATTATTTTGTCATTGCGGTACTGGTATTGGCCGTTATTGCCGCCTATTTTTATTGGCGCACCAACCGTGCCGTAGCACCGGCCAAAGATGTTTCGCCCGCCGCAGAAGGGACATCGGGCTTGTTGCCCGCAACCTTGCCTCAGGCTTCGACCAGCCCAGCAACGGGCACCCCGGCCCAGGCCGCGCATAAGGCAACCACTACGCCGGCTCCGCTGGACAAGGCAGTGTACAGCGACGGCAGCGAAATGGAGCCTTTTGGGCCCGATATTATGGTTAGCGAAGTTGTGTATGACGGCACAAAATTCAACCCGTCCAGCCTAAGCATAAAAGCAGGTGATGTTGTGATTTTTAAAAACAAGGGGACCACGGCTTTTTGGCCCGCTTCCAATCCGCACCCCGCACATACCGACTATCCGGAATTTGACGCCAAGGCGGCGATTGCCCCGGGCGGGAGTTTTCAGTTTAAGTTTTTGAAAGCCGGCAGCTGGGGCTATCATAACCACCTCAACCCCCAGGCGACCGGAGTAATTAACGTTTCAAAATAATGTCCTGGCAGACTTTCGGGCATGGCCACATAAAAGCCGTTTTGGAAAAGCAGCTGGAAACCGGCCAGCTGGCCCAGGCATATTTGTTTTTGGGTCCGGAGGGTTTGGGCAAAAAACTGCTGGCTTTGGAATTGGCGCAAAAAGCCCTGGAGGTCAGTCAGCTGGAAACCCATCCCGATTTTACTTTTTTCAGCAACGGGCAAAGCGATATCGCCGTGGAAGAGGTGAGGCGGCTGATAAGCGAACTGAGCACGAAGCCTTTTTTCGGCAAACGCAAGGTGGTGGTGGTTGATAATGCGCAAAACCTGAACGCTTCCGGCAGCAACGCACTGCTAAAGACTTTGGAAGAGCCGGGGGCCACTACAGTGATTATTTTGGTTGCCGACCGCAAACCTTTGCCCACGATTGTTTCCCGCTGCCAGGTTTTCAGGTTTAATCCGCTGTCTTTAACCGAACTTGCGGCATTTGCCAAGGAAAAAAAATTAGCCTCCGGCAAAGAACGCTTGGACCTCAGTTTCGGTTCGCCGGCCCGGCTGACGAAGCTCTCTGCTGACCCTGACTTTTTTACCGCCGAGAACGAGGCTTTGGCCAAGTTTTCAGGACTGATGGCTTTATCCAGGGGCGAGCGCCTGGTCAAGGTGGGCGAGTTTGCAGCTTATGAGCCGGAAGCTCTGGCCGGCTTGTTTTTTACCTGGATGATGCACGCGCTGTCCCGGCTGGGCGAAAACCCTGGCCTGGCACAAGCGGTAGCCGGCCTGCAGGAAGCGATTTGGCAGCTCAGAACCAACAAAAATAAAAAATTAATTTTACAGGGTGTATTTCTAAAAATATGAAAAAGTTTTTGTTTGCGGCTTTGCCGCTGGTGTTTTTGGCCGCTTCCTGCAATTTTTTCAGCAAGCCGCCGACTGCCGGGGTGGTGAAGACCACCAATGGCGGCGCTGACTGGCAATTTGCCAATTTAATGAAGGAATCCAAAACCAACCTTTTGGCCGGCGCCAACGTTTCGCGCCTGGCTTTTGATCCCACGAACCGGGAGGTGCTTTATGCCGCTACTTTTACATCCGGGCTGTTCAAATCAGAGGATTCTGCTGCCAGCTGGACACAAATTTTATCCAAGATTTCCGTCTACGATATGGCCGTGCATCCGACCGACCCTAACACTTTGTACGCGGTCGGGTTGTACGGGGGTTTTGGCAAAGTGTTGAAAACCCAGGACGGGGGCAAGACCTGGGAAGAGGTTTACAACGAACAGGGCGAGAGCGATGCGGTGCGCGCCATTGCGGTTAATCCCCAGAACCCCAGCCAAGTGGCGGCGGGTTCGGCTACCGGGAACGTGGTAATCAGCTCGGACGGCGGTTTGTCCTGGAAACAGGCTTATAATTTTCAGGATCGCGTGCAGAGAATTGTCTGGCAAAACGGCAATATCTACGTGCTGCTTAAGAACAAAGGCCTGTCCAAGTCAGCGGACGGCGGACAAACCTTCCTCAACCTGACTTCCAGCCTGAGCAAGGTGGTGGACTGGCAGCAAATGGAATATAATACCGATGCCGTCAGGGGGTTTAACCAGTTTTTTGTGGACGTGTATACCGGCAATCTGATTTATATGACCACGGACCAAGGCTTGTACAAAACCCAAGATGGCGG
>JAMCYA010000060.1 GCA_023473845.1 Patescibacteria group bacterium | reverse complement strand
GCCACACCTTGCCTGTGTTTTGGCTGTCCAGATTCAGGTCTTCCAGGATATCCCGGGCATCGCTGACCAGCCGGCCTCCCATTTTGATAAGGTTGTTTGGGCCGCGGCTTTCGGGCACGTAAATGGGTCCGGGCACGGCGTACACGGTTCGGTTTTGCTCCAGCGCGTGGCGCGCGGTTATCAGGCTGCCGCTGTCCAAATCGCATTCCACTACCAGCGTACCCACGGCCAACCCGGAAATGATGCGGTTGCGGGAAATGAAATGGTGGCGCAGGCAAGGTGTGGCCGGCGGGTACTCGCTTACAAGCGCGCCGCCGGCAGCCAGAATTTCTTCGGCTAAGAGCGCGTGGTTTTGCGGGTATAGACTTTTTTTATCCAGGCCGCCGCCCAACACCGCAATGGTGCGGCAGCCCAGTTTGACTGCAGTGTGGTGGGCCAGCGCATCTACTCCGTAAGCCAGGCCGGAGACAATAACCACCCCGGCCAGGCACAAGGGTTCGACCAGGGCGGGCGTGACGCTGCGGCCGTAGGTGGTAATTTTTCGTGTGCCGACTACGGCTAGGCAAAGTTCGTCATTTTGTTCCAGCCGGCCTTTGACGTACAGCAGAACCGGAAAACGCCCGGTCTCAAGGAGCAGCTGGGGGTAGGCGGGGTCGCGGTAAGAAATTAGGAAAATGTTTTCCGCTGCCAACCTTTGGGTTTCCAGTTCCAGCGATAAGCTATTTTTTAAAGCACAGAATTTTTTTGCCAGTTCCGGCTCAATCCCCCCTGCCACCAGCTCGTTTGCGCTTGCAATGTAAGCCCGGGCGAAAGTTTTAAAATGCTCTCCAATTTTATAGAGCCTGGCTGGCCCGAACTCCGGCAGCAGATTGAAAGCATGGATGTATAAATTTTCAGGGAAGCCCATTTTTGCTTAGTTTATGCGCGTTTTAGCCTTGACAAAACCCTCAAAATGGTATATAATATTATATCAGTATACGGTCAGAAGGAGTTTTGCTTAGTTTGTTTGTTTCTTGGATCCTACATGCAAGTAGCTCGAAACAGGTATGGATCCCTCCTACTACTTGTTTTGGCATCAAGTAAAGGTTTGTAGGCGTTTGCTTGCGGCCTTTCACTTGCAGGTAGGGTCCTCCAAACAAACAATAAATCCCGCAGAGCGCGGGATTTATTTTTTTATGCCTCAAGTTTTAAAAATTGGTCAACTTCATTTTTTACTTTGGGCAGTACCTCAGCGTCCAGCTGCGCCAGTTCCTGAGGAGTAAAGTTCTGCAGGACAAAGGCGTCGGTGGGCGGGTTCTTTTTGTCCGTCCGGGTTTCTATTCCGATGCGCACCCGGCTGAAGTTTTGGCTGCCCAGGGCGTCAATAATGCTCTGCACGCCATTGTGTCCGGCTGCCGAAGACCCCGTGCCGGTACGCAGCGCGCCAAAGGGCAGATCCACGTCATCGTGTAGAACCATCAGGTCATGTTCGGTATCCAGTTTGTAGTAGTGGCAGATTTCCGCCACCGCTTCGCCCGAAAGATTCATGTAAGTCAGGGGCTTGATAAAAAAGATTTTCAGGCTGCCGAAATGCAGTTCGCAAATTTGGGCTTGGAACCTGGACTGGCAGGCCAGGGGGTGGATGCCTTTTAAGAAAAAATCCACAGCCAAAAATCCGGCGTTGTGCCGCGTTTTTTGGTATTTGATTTCGGGATTACCCAAGCCGACAACGAATTTCATAGCTATTTTGATTATAACACGTTAAAAGAAAAAACAAAGTAATTAAAAAACCCAGGGCGGCCTGGGTTTTTGCAAAAACGTTTTATGAATTGGTGAGAGCTTTGTCTTTTTTCAGGAGTTTGAGCAAAATGGGCGTGCCCCAGAAACCCAGCTCTTTAACCATTGAGTTTTCCAAAAATTTTCTGAATTGCATGGAAATAGCCGCGGGGTGGTTGACCAGCATCTGGAAGGTGGGGGGGTTGGTACCGACCTGGTGAAGGGAAAAAACCTTGGGCCGTTTTTGGTCGCGTAAAAGCTTCGGCGGGTTGGTTTTAAGTTTTTTTGACAGGTATTCGGCCAGTACCTGGCTGTCAATTTGCTTGTTCCGCGCTTCGTAAATAGGCTTAACGGCTGCCAGGGCTTCTGGCAGGCCCTGGCCGTTTTTGGCGGAAACAAAAAATGCCGGGCACATCCAGAGAAATGGGAAAAAACGGCTGACATAATCCCGCAGCATGTCTTCTTTGCCGTGGTAGATGTCGAATTTGTTGGCGAGAATCACGCAGCCTTTTTCCATGGCAAAAATTTCCTGGGCCACGCGCTGGTCCTGCTTGGTCACTTCCTCGGTTGCGTCGATGACAAAAAAACACACATCGCTGCGGCGGATGGCCTTGAAGGTTTGGAACCCGGAGAACAGGTCGGGTTTGGATTGCCGGTGCTCTTTCTTTTTTAGTCCGGCGGTATCGATAAAAGTGTAGGCCGTGCCGTCGATTTCCATTTGGGAATCGATGGCCGTGCGGGTAGTGCCGGGGACGGGGGAGACCACCACGCGTTCCTGTTTGAGGATGGCGTTAAATAGGCTGGACTTGCCCACGTTGGGTTTGCCGACAATGGATACGGCAATCCTGCTGGCGTGGGTGGAGTTTTCGGCTGGTGTTTCGCGTTTGTGGGCCAAGGTTGCGGCCAGGTGGTCAAGCAGGTCGCCGATGCCCCGGCCGGTGATTGCGGAAACCGCAAAAGCATTTTTAATGCCCAGCCGGGCGAAAGCCGCCAGGCTCTCTTCCAGTTTTTTGGGCGAATCCACTTTGTTCACGGCCAGGGCCACGGGGATTTTCAGGCCGCGGAATTTTTTAATGACTTTCGGGTCCAGTGCGGCAGCGGGCTCCTTGCTATCCACCAGCAGCACCGCCATGTCGGCTTCCGCCAGTGCAAATTCAATTTGCCTTTGAATGGAAGTTTCCAGCTCGTCGCGGTTCTGGAAAGCCAGACCCGCAGTGTCGACCAGGGTAAAATTATGGCCGTTCCAGCTGACGTCCAGGTATTGCCGGTCGCGGGTGGTGCCGGCCAGTTCCGAAGTCACCGCCAAAGGTTTGCCGGCGATTTTGTTTAACAGCGTGGATTTGCCCGCATTGGGCGGGCCAACAATGGCAATAATAGGTAGAGTGTCTTTCATGCGCGGTTTGGTTGAATATTCAGGTTAAAATATCAGGCGGCACTGTTAATTTTTCTGGCCCAGCAGCACCACCAGGTCGACTTTGTCTTTGTCGATTTTTATGCCGGGCGGCGGAGTGGTGACTTCCACGGCGTGCAGTTCGTTTTTTATAAATTCCGTGGTGGCGGGTTTGGGGTTGACCTGGTAGACCAGGTTTTCGGTTAGGGGCCCCTGGCTGTAGCCAACTTCCCAAACCGTCAGCCCCGCGCCTTTCAGCGTTTTAAAAACTTGGTTGTATTCGGTCTTGTCGCCTGTGCTGGTGCCAAGCCAGACCACGCTGCCTTCTTCTTTCAGCCGGCCCACGGTAAAACTGTTTTTAAAGTAATTTTGAATATCGCTTTCTGTTTTGCCCGGACAGGCGACCAGCACCCAGGCGCCGGTGCCCTCCATAATTTTTGGGCAAATCAGCCCGGTTTCTTCGTCCAGCGATGAACTGAGGAACTTCTGGATATTTTTTTCTTTCATCAGGCTGTAGAGGCGGAAAATTTCCCCGGGGTTGATGTTGGTGTGGAAGTGGTCGGCGAACGTGTTAAGCAGACTGTTGATTTTACCCGAATCGGTTATGAGATTGAGGCTAAAGGCTTTGGTTTTGAAAGCTGAAATTACCTTTTGCTGCCGGAGGCTGCGGGCAAAATCCGAACCTTCACCGTTGTTGCCGTGGCGGGAGCGGGCGAACTCCAAGGCAGTTTTGCCGTCCAAATGGGCCGGGCCTTGCTTAAAGGTAATAGGCGGCAGGTAGCCAATGCCTGAATCGGGGAACTGGGCGTCGGTAAAGGTGCGGTCCACGTTGACATCCACCCCGCCTAAGAGATCGATGGCTTTTTCAAATCCGGTGAAATCTATCACGGCAAAATAAGGCAGTTTCAGTCCGGTCACTTTTTCCGTAGTTTGGGTCGCCCACTGGCCGGCTTCGTTGTAATCTTTGTGCAGGTTGTAGCCTTCGGCAAAGGCGGCGTTGATTTTCCGGTAGCCGAGATTATTAGGCAGTTCCACCAGGTAGTCGCGGGGCAGGGAGGTGAGCGTGGCTTCGCCGATGTCAGGCCGGATTTGGGCAACAATCATGGTATCGGTCAGGTAAGGACCGTCGTGGCCCTCGCCGCCAATACCCAACAGCAGGATGTTAATCTGGCCCAGGTCTTCGCCTACCAGGGTGGTACCCCCGAAAGTGCCCCGGATGGCGAATTGGATTTTTTGCAGAAAGGAATACTTTTGGCCCACAAAGATTTTATCGGAAAGGTTCATGGCCTTGCTGACCACCAAGCCGCCTAAAATTAAAATCGCCAGCAGAATCGTGACGAAAAGAGTTTTAAAAACCCGGTGCCGTTTTTTCGGGGCAAGGCTGGGTTTTAACAGGCTGAGCTCGGGTGTGTTTGCCTGGGGCCGAAAGTCGGGCAGCCCAACCCGGCTGTTAATCTGCGGCGGGGTTGGCTTTTTCGGTTCCAGAGAGTCGATATTTTTCATAAGTTTGCCCAGGTATTATAACCGAATTTGCGCCATAAGTTAAGCCGCCTGTTTTTCTCTTGCATTGCCGCCTCAAATCGTGTATATTTTACCCAGCATGCGGCGAATGCCGCGCAAAACAGGCGGTAAACCGCAAACCAAGAAGGTTTGTCCTGCTGCATCTTTTGGACAATTAGCTCAGGCTTACCCTGTTGCAAATGCCTGGACAATTAGCTCAGCTGGTTAGAGCGCGCCGTTCACATCGGCGAGGTCACTGGTTCGAATCCAGTATTGTCCACCATTTGCAACAGGGTGAAGTTAGAGCCCGCCGCCTTTTCTTGACTCTGCCCGGGAAATCCGTAGAATAATTCTACACAAGACTAAACCGCCATTTATGCCCGAAGAAACAAATAGCCAGGAAAACCAAAATCAGAGCCCTGTCGCATCGTTCGGTTTATTTTTATGGGATCTGGTCAAAATTTTTCTTTTGGCCATGGTTATTATCCTGCCGGTCAGGACTTTTTTAGCTGAACCGTTTATGGTTTCCGGCTCTTCCATGATTCCGAATTTCCATGATAAGGACTATTTAATTGTGGACCGCCTGTCTTACCGGATGCATAATCCCCAAAGAGGCGACGTGATTGTGCTAAAGTTTCCCAAAGACACGACCCAATATTTTATTAAGCGCATAATCGGCCTGCCGGGCGAAACTGTAATTTGCGAACAGGGCCGGGTGGCGGTGGAGGCGTCTGCAGAAGCCGCGCCGCAAATACTGGCTGAAACCTACCTGCCCAGCACCGCACTCACCCAAAACTGCAAACCCAAGCAGGTTTTAGGCAGTGATGAGTATTTCGTGCTTGGCGATAACCGCATGGCCAGCAGCGATTCCCGGGTCTGGGGGATTCTGCCCAAAGACGATATTGTCGGTCGGGTTTGGCTCCGAATTTTTCCTTTCCATGACTTTGGGTTTATGGCGACACCGAGTTACGCCCAGTAGCCTTCAGCGCTTTCTTTTTTAGTTTTAGCATTCAGCTTTTCCATTACCATGGGTCGTCCAAAAAAGAACCCGACCGCCTCAAGCGGTTATGTGTCAAAAAAAATCCAGAGCCTGCCGGGCTCAGCGGATATTATTACCTCCGCCGATGCGCTGTGGGATATTTTGCTTAAGCGTTTGTCCAGAACCGCCCGGGCATACGGGTTTAACCGGGTGGAATCGCCGCTTTTGGAGGAGTCGCGCCTGTTTGAAAGCGCGGGCGCTTTTAGCCCCGGGCAGGCAGTGGCTGTTTCAGACCAAGCTTATGGCCGCCCGGTTGTGCTCCGGCCCGCATTGTTGCCATCCGTGCTCCGCGCCTATGTCCAGCAAAAAATTTACGAAACTTCTCCAGTTAGCAAGTGGTGGTACAGCGGCTTTACCGTAGCCCAGAAAGAAAAAAGCCAGGCCGTATCGGATTTTAATTTTGGTTTTGAAGTATTCGGCACTTTTACCCACTTAACCGAAGCCCAGCTGATTTCCGGCGTGTGGGAGTTGTTCCAGTCTTTGGGGCTCAAGGATTTGGCTTTGGAAATCAACAGTATCGGGGAAGAGGCTTGTCAGCGGGTTTACGAAGAGGCTCTGGCCGGATATTTGAGCGGCAAAAAATATGAGTTGTGCGACGCTTGCAGCGAACACTTAAAAGGCAGGGTGTTAAACGTGTTGCGCTGTGAAAATTTGGACTGCCAGGCTTTGACAGCTGAGGCCCCGACCATTTTGGACTACTTGGATCCAAAAAGCCACAAGCATTTTACCAACATTCTCGAAGCTTTGGATGAGATGGGGATTCCTTACCAGCTTAACCACCTATACAGCGGACCCGAGGGCCACAGCCGCACCAATTTTGTGATAAAGCAAAAAACCAAAACCGGCAGCCTGGTGTTGGGCGAAGGCGGTTACCACGATGGCGTAATCCAGAACATTTGCGGAAAAAATTTTTGTTCCTTTGGCTTTTACGGCAGCTTGCAAAAAGTTTACGACCTGCTGACGGCCAGCCGGGTGACAGTTTCCCGCGAGCAGTCCAGCGAAGTTTTCCTGGTGCCCTTGGGCGAACTGGCTTCCAAAAAGGCCCTGCGGCTGTTCAGGGATTTGATTAGCAGCAAAATTTCTGTGTACGACCATTTTGGCGACGCAGGCGTAAAGAACCAGCTCAAAGCGGCCCAAACCTTCAAAGCCCCCATTGCCCTAATTATGGGGCAGAAGGAAGCCATGGATGAAATGGTGATTTTGAGGGATGTAAAGTCCGGCATGCAGGAAGTTATTTCTTATGATAAAATAGTGGAAGAAGTGAAAAAGCGCCTAGGCAAGTAATTAACGGAACAAATATGGAAGATTGCGTATTTTGCAGCATCGTCAACAAAACTTTGGAAAAGGAACTGCTTTACGAAGACGACAAGGTGGTCGTTTTCAAAGACATCCTGCCTAAAGCACCCGTGCATTTGCTAATCGTCAGTAAGGACCATATTGTATCCATTAACCACATTGCAGATACGCAGGAGAACTTGGCCGGGCACATGGTTAACGTAGCCAGAAAAATGGCTTTAAAGTACGGGGTTTACGAAAGCGGTTACCGGCTTATTTTTAATGTGGGCCGGGACGGCGGCCAGGTTATTCCTCATCTGCACCTGCATTTACTCGGTGGTAAAACTTTGGAAGCCTAAAATAAAAAAATTGCCGCCCCGCTGTTTAAAGCGGGGCGGTTTTTTATGCCTTCGGGCCAGGGTGTTCCCAGCTTTATCATTCGGACTGGGGCCTTTTCGGCTTAGGTTTGACCAAAGCCCGAAATTTCTGTATAGTATTGATATCTGTTAACGAGAAAGGAGAGTGAGTTTTTCAACATGGTAGAAGTCAAACGCAAAGATAATGAATCATTTGAGAGTTTGCTGAGGCGTTTCAACCGCAAAATCCAACAGAGCGGCGTGCTTATTCGCGCCCGCAAAACTCGTTTTTTTGAATCTCCCAAGTCCCGCAATTTGCAAAAAGTTGCCGCCAGAAGGCGCTCGCAAATCCGCAGCGAAAAGGAAGAACAGAAAAAAATGATGCGCCCGGTCAAGAAGTTCGGCCGCAGATAAATATGACTCATGACAGATAACTTATTCTCTTAAAGAGGGGATATAAGTTATCCAATTATTAGTTATAATTCGGAAATAAAAATGCTTTCGCTATCACAAATTGAAACAGACTTGGTGGCGGCTATTAAATCCAAGCAGCAGGCGCTGGTAGAAACCCTGCGGGGGCTTAAAACCCGCATCCAAAACGAGCAGATTGCCAAAATGAAGGAATTGGCTGAGGCTGATATTGTAGCTTTGGTAAAGTCGGAGGTGAAAAGGCGCAAAGAAGCCGCGGAGACTTACGTTACCGGCGGCCGGGCTGAATTGGCGGAGAAAGAGCTGATGGAAGCCGGGTTTTTGGAAAAATATTTGCCGCCCCAGATGAGCGAGTCCCAGATTGCGGAAATGGCGGAAAAACTTATTGCGGAAAAAGGTTTTACGGCTGCGGATTTTGGCAAGGCCATGGGACAGCTTAAGGCCCAGGCCGGACAGAACGCAGACGGTTCCCTGCTTGCCAAGGTCTTAAAAGAGCAACTAAAGTAATTTCAGCCAGGTTATTTTTCATGCCAAA
>JAMCYA010000057.1 GCA_023473845.1 Patescibacteria group bacterium | reverse complement strand
TATTAAGCAATCTAATATCTTTTGTACTCACTCCGCTTACGCTCGTTTACGGCTACGTGCTCTACCGGGGCTTACGGGGCGAAAAAGTTTGATTTAGTAAAACTGACTAAAACCCTCTTATTTAAGAGGGTTTTTTTCTTAAATTTTTAACCTGTTTTCCCCATGCTTGTAACCGAAAAAAGGTTGTTTGGCTTATTTAAGCCATAAATCAATAAAAAGGGCTTGAAAAACTAGGCTAAAAAGGGTATAATTAATTTAGAAAGTGCTAGATGGCACTCTTTTTTATTACTGAATATCCTTATAAAAAAGAGGTCAAAAGGCATTTTACCCCGCTAAGGCGGGGCGACTGTGGTATCCACTTTTTACCATTTCACCAAAAAGCTGATACCGGTCAACGGTCGCACTTTAATAGACTGATTGTCTTTCTTGTCCTAAGTAGGACAGACAAGGCAATAGGGGAGAAAGGGGTTTGATTCTATAAATGAAAGCTCTTTTAGCCCTCAAGGCCGCCTGCAACCAGCATGTTATGTCAGTTCTTGTGGCACTGGTTGCGCTGACCCCCGCGATTTATCCTGAAATCACTTTAGCCGCGGAAGGTCCGGTCAATAGGGACAATGGCGCTCTAGTTTTTGAAATCAACGATTCTTCAAAACTATCAGCCAATCAGACTGAAAATCAAAATTCTATTACTTTTGAGCAAATTACCTCCACCGATCCGCTGGCCATTAAGCTGAAGGCTTATTTGGAAGAACACGGCTCGCCGCTGGCCCAGTACTCAAATGAGATTATCCAGCAGCCCCAGTGGCAGAGAGCGTTAGCGGTTTCCTGGGTGGAAAGCAATTTCGGCCGTTACTGCGCCGACAATAACTGTAGCGGTATTGGCGTGGAGCCGGGGCACCCGTCCTGGCGCAAATATTCCAGCAAATTAGAATGGTTTAAAGACATGTGCCAATTGCTGGAAAAACCCATCTACAAAGATAAATACGCCACTTTTGAAAAAATGAGGGGTGTATACGTACAGCCCGGTTCAGCCGCCTGGGTGTACGGGGCTAAACAGAAATACGCTGAATTAATGGTACTCACCTCTGAAGCCCAGAACGAAAAGCTCGCTTTGGCAGCCCAGAACAACACCCAAGCTCCGGCCGAAGCCTTAACCACTTTCCCGGAACTGGCTATTAAATAACATTCCAATAAACAACACCCCCGCCTAAAAGGCGGGGGTGTTGTTTATATAATCTGCAAATATAGATTTTACGGAAACACGTGGTGCCCAGGGAGGGAATCGAACCCTCAATCCCTTGCGGGCGACAGATTTTAAGTCTGTAGCGTATACCAGTTCCGCCACCTGGGCAAGCTTTTGGAGGCGCAGATGGGATTTGCACCCATGAATCGCGGTTTTGCAGACCGCTGCGTTAGCTGCTTCGCCACTGCGCCCAGAGCATAAAGCCTTATAATTCTACTCAAAATACCTCATAAAATCAAGCTCAAACGCTCAATTTGACAAGGTTTTTCTTTGGTGATAAATTACGTTTGTTATTCATTTTCTGGAGTTGAACCAAAATTACAACTTAGTCTTTTTTGTCCACAACCAAAGCGGTCAAGCCAATGGCTTAATTCAACATGAGACGCGTTCCAGCTGAACGGGTCTTTTTTTATCCGGCGCAGAGAGTTGACTAATTCCAAAAAATACTGTACTCTTAGCAGTTAATTAATTTAAATTTTGATGACCACCAAGACCGCAGCCAAAAAAAAGAACGGGTTCAAAAAGTTTTGGAAGCTGGGCATTGAAGAATACAATACCCAAAATTTTGACATTAGCCCGGACGGCGAACTAATTGTAAGGGAAGGCAACTTTCAGTACAACATTTTTGACATTGTCAAAAAATACGGCTCCAGCACGGAAATTATGTTCCCGACAATTATTGAAAACCGGGTGCGGGATTTGATCGAAACCTTCAACGCCTACATTAAAGTCCTGAATTATAAGGCGCGCTTCTACTACCACTATGCCATGAAGGTTAACCAAAACAAGGAATTTGTCCTGCCGGCCGTAGCCGAAGGCGCCAACTTGGAAGTCTCCAGCGCCAATGAGCTGTTTTTGGTTAAACGCATGATTGAGCAGGACAAGTTCAATGCTAAAATCCGCGTTATCTGCAACGGCCCCAAAACGGAAAAATACATCAGCCTGATTGAAGAACTGAAAGGCAAGGGCCTGATTGTTATCCCGATTATTGAAGACTACACGGAACTTGAGCGCTTAAAAAAATTCAAAGGCGAGGTCGGCATCCGGGTTAACCTCAACATCAAAATCAACAGCCACTGGGATAAAAAGTTTAACCGTTTTGGCTTTACGGAAGAAGAACTGTTGCGCCTGGGCAAAGTCAGGGGCCTGTCCGTGCTCCACTACCACATCTCCAGCCAGATAGAAAAGATGGACGGGCTGGTTAAGCCCTTAAAACGCGCCATTGAGCTGTATGCCAAGCTGCGGGAAAAAAACCCGGGCCTGGACACGATTGACATGGGCGGGGGAGCGGGCGTGCCCTACGAGAAACGAAAACATTTCTATTCAGCTAAAAACCTAATCCAGCATCTAATCAAAAACGCTAAAAACCACTGCGACCGTTTGGGCGTCAAGCATCCCAACCTAATCGTGGAGTGGGGCCGCTATGTGGCCGCTCCCGCGCAGCTGACTATTTACAAAATCCTGGCTGAAAAGACCGTAGAAAATAAAGGCAAAAATAAATGGTATGTGGTCAACGGCAGTTTTATGAACGACCTGATTGACACTTGGGCCATCCATCAAAAATGGCACGTGATTCCCATCAACCAAATGACCACGAGAAAATTGGAAAAAGTCTGGCTGGCCGGCAGCTCCTGTGACTCTGACGACAAATACACGGCTGGCGGCGGCTACATCCTGCTGCCCCGGCTGTCGGAGACTGACGAACTCTACATTGCCTTTTTAGACACTGGCGCGTACCAAGATTCGCTGGCCTCCCATCACTGCCTCTTATCCAGCCCGGCTAAGCTAATCGCCCAAAACGGGGAGATAAAAGTGGCCCGCCGCCGGGAAAACCCGGAAGAAGTGGGAAAAATGTTCGGTTGGTAAGTTTTAAAAATCGCCTAAATAAGGCGATTTTTTTGTAGAACTGGATAACTCCGCCAGAAAACTTGCCAAAAGCTGATATACTATATACAGAGAATATTTTACTCAAGCCTTGAAAGAGAGGGGGTGACAAAAATGAAAATGATGCATATGATTAGTTTTGTCCTGCTTGTCATCGGCGGGCTGAACTGGGGCCTGGTGGCCTTTAAGTTTAACCTGGTCAATGTCCTGGTTGGCAAATGGCCAACCTTGGAAATGCTCGTCTACCTTCTCGTGGGCCTAGCCGCTTTGTACGAAGCCTTTACCCACAAAAAGACCTGCAAGATGTGCGACGCCAAACCGGCCATGTAAAGCCGAAATACAAAACCCCCTCTCCTAATATGGAGAGGGGGGTTTAGTTTAGCGGAGACAGGCTTAAGCCTGGGGCGCCGCTTCGGTTGCAGCTACCTCGGCTGCCACCGGCTTCTCTTCTGTTTTTTTCGGCGGCTCCTGCAAAGCCCGCAAAGACAAACCCAAACGGTGTTCTGCCGGCTCAATGGAAATTATTTTAAATTCCTTTTCTTCGCCGACTTTCAGCACTTCTTCCGGATTCTTAACGGCTTCGTGGGACAGTTCCATAATATGGGCCAAGCCCTGGATGTTTTTATCCAATTCCACAAACACGCCAAAGGGCATCAACTTGGTAACCCGGCCTGTAATCTTCTGGCCGATCTGATATTTTTTCACGGCTTCCAGCCAAGGGTCTTCCATGAGCTGTTTAATGGACAGGGAAACCCGGCCCTTATCGATGGAAATAACTTTGGCCGTGACTTTCTGCCCGACATGCACAATGTCTTTGGGGTTTTCAATGCGCTGCCAGGCCAGTTCGGAAATATGCACCAAACCTTCCAGTTCGCCAAACTTCACGAAAGCGCCAAAGTCTACCACGCCGGTAATCATGCCTTCCACCACCTGGCCAATTTTGAGTTTGGACAGTTTGGCTTCCATTTCTTCTTCAGATACGGCTTTTTCGCTGACAATCAGCTTCTCTTCTTCGCTGTCAGCAGTGATTATCTGGACATCGAACAGCTGGCCGACGTAAGACTGCAGCACCTGCAGAATCTTGTTCTTGTCGCCGTCTTCCACCCGGGGATAATGTTCCAGGGAAAGTTGGGAGACCGGCAAGAAACCAACTACGCCGTTGATTTCCACCATTAAACCACCCTTATTAGCTTCCAGAATCTTGGTGCGGACCACTTCTTTTTTGTCCATCTTGTCCTTGATGGTCTGCCATACTCGTTCCTGGCCGGCCTGGCGCATGGACAACTCCACAATGCCATCCTTGTTTTCCGGGTCCACGACGGACACAAACACCTTGTCGCCGGGTTTCAGGGCGTTTAGGGTAGCCTGGTCGTCATAAAGTTCGCGGCCGCGGACCACGCCCACGCCATAGCCTTCCAGGTCCACATAGACTTCATTCTTACCCACGGAAATGAGCGACCCCTCCACCATGTCGCCGGCCTTTAAGACCTTAATTTCCACGCCCGAGGACAGCAGTTCCTGCATGGTCTGGGCTTTCTGGGCCGCCGGGCTGTAGACCACTGGCTGCGGAGCCTGCGGGGTAACCTGAGCTTCTTCTGACATAATAATTATACTTTCCTTAATCGCGTATTACTTTGCTAATCCAAATAAAAATCGACTATTGCAGCCGATGGAATAAGAGCAATATTAATAACCACACGATTAATTATTAAAGTGCCTAAAAACTTAAAGCTTACCGGGGATTAATATTTTTTACTTGCAGGCACTTACCCAATGTAAGCTCTCGTATTCTACCAAAAACCGGACCTTTTGGCAAGGCCAAAAAAAGGGAAAAATCCTTTGCTTTTTGGCATAAAAAAGGCTATAATGAAGGTACTTACATCGGGTTAAAAACCCTCAATTCATTAAGGTTTTTTATTTTTGTTTAACCCGAAAAACCCTACTTATGCAAATCCAATACTTCGGCCTGTCCAGCTTTAAAATCTCCACCAAAAACGCCACCATTATTACCGACCCTTTCCATAAAGACTCCGGACTGGTGCCGCCAAGGGGCCAAGCCGATATTTTAGTTTTATCCCAAAAAAATAAAAACCTATACAGCGCAGTTTCGGGCATCTCCGGCGAATATTTCGAGGTGTTCGACCCGGGCGAATACGATATCAAAGGCGTCACCATCACCGGCCTGCCCTTAAAACAGGAGGACCAGTATGTCACGGCTTTTTTGATTGAAAGCGAAGATGTCCGCATCCTAAACCTTACGCATATAAAAGAAATGAACCTGAAAGAAGAAGAGCTGGAGTCCTTAGGGGACATCGACATCCTGATCCTGCCAGTGGGCGGGAACACCGTCATGTCGGCCAGCGCGGCCAGCAAAACGGTAAACGCCATCGAGCCAAAAATAGTTATCCCTTCCCATTACAAAATGAAGGATTTAATTTTAGACTTAGATCCCGTAGAAAAATTCATCAAAGAAATGGGCGGCAAAAAGGAAGACGCCGACAAGCTGACCTTGAAGAAAAAAGACTTGGTGGAAGAAGGTGTAAAATTAATCATCCTCGAACCCTTAAGATAGCCATGGGACTCATAGAACGCCTGCAAAAAAAATCCCATTCGGAAAAACTCCGCATAATTTGGGGAGCGGTCATAATTACGGCTGCGCTGCTGGTGTTGGTTTGGGTCTTGACTAGCCGCTATTCGAAAAACGTCCCCAAAGATACTTCGCTCTTCCAGGTTATCTACCGGGGTTTTGGCGACGTAAAAAACAGTTTTGGGAAAAAACAATAACGCATGAAGTACTCAGGGAACAGGGAGAGTCTCCTGTCCGCGGAAACTCCAGAATCTTCTGAATCAATTTCCCCGGCCAGCGCCGATTACCTGAAAAAACAAGACAAGGAACTCTCCGCGCTCTACGAATGGCTGCTGACCAGCCGGCCTATTGTAAAAAAACTGGGGGATAGCCAGCAGCTGGGCAACTTGCACGAACGACGCAATGCCCAAAACCAACTCTGGCAAAGTTTTCAGGAGAACGTCTGGAAAAAACTGTTACTGATACAGCCGGCCAATTTTGACGGCACACCCCAGGAACAAGCGGAGCAGGCCAGGCTTTTGGAAAACTGGGAAAAAGAGCTTCTCCTCTCGGGCAACGGCTCAAAAGGAGAGCCTGAGACCCCGGGTATAAAAAATCTTGCAAACACTCTTTTCCAGGAACTGGAACAGCACTGGCTGGCAGAAGACCTGCCCCAAGATTTAGAAAAATTTCCTTTCCGCGTCTCAATTTGGATGGAGAGAATTCAAAAAGCGCGCAGCGCCCTCCAAAAAATTTCAAAACAAACTAAAGTCCAAAACATCTAACTCAACACCCCTTAAACCCTATGCCCAAAGACTCCAACGAACCCCTAAAGGACAACATTGGCTTGCTGAAAGACCGCGACATTCAGACGGAAATGCAGGAATCCTATTTGGATTATGCGATGAGCGTGATTGTCTCCCGCGCCCTGCCCGATGTCCGCGACGGCCTGAAGCCGGTGCACCGCAGAATTCTTTACGCCATGCATGAGATGGGCCTGCGCCACAATGTAAAATTCAGAAAGTCAGCGGCTGTGGTGGGTGACGTGCTAGGAAAATACCACCCGCACGGCGACATTGCCGTATATGACTCCATGGTTCACATGGCCCAGAGCTTTGCCATGCGCTACCGGCTGATTGACGGCCAAGGCAACTTCGGTTCCATGGACGGTGACGGCGCTGCGGCCATGCGTTACACGGAAGCCCGCATGTCCGCACCAGCAGAAGAAATTTTGCTGGACCTGGACAAGGAAACCGTGGACTGGCGCGATAACTACGACGCCACCCGCAAAGAACCGGCCGTGTTGCCCGGCAAGCTGCCAAACTTATTGCTAAACGGCACTCTGGGCATTGCCGTAGGCATGGCAACCGACATCCCGCCCCATAATTTGACCGAAGTCTGCGACGCCGTCGTGGCCCTGATTAACGATTCGGAAATTACTGTGGAAGATTTGTTGGAGTTCATTAAGGGGCCGGACTTCCCTACTGGCGGCATTATCTACGACATCAACGCCATCAAAAACGCCTATGCCACTGGCAAGGGGAGCATTGTCATGCGAGCCAAAACCGACATTGTGGAAACCAAAAGCGGCGCTTTCCAAATACTCGTCCACGAAATCCCATACCGCGTTAACAAGGCCACCCTGCTGGAAAAAATTGCCCAGCTGGTCTCGGATAAAAAAATCGAGGGCATCCGCGATGTCCGCGACGAATCCGATAAGGACGGCGTGCGTATTGTGGTAGACATTAAAAAAGACGGCCTGCCTAACAAGATTTTAAACCAGCTGTTTTCCTACACCCAGCTGCAGGAAACTTTCCACATGAACATGCTGGCCCTGGTGGATGGCATTGAGCCCCATGTCCTGAACCTGAAAACCGTCTTAGAAAAATACCTGGAGCACCGCCAGATTGTGGTGCGCCGCCGTACGGAGTATGAATTAAAAAAAGCCAAAGAGCGTGCTCATATTCTGGAAGGCCTGAAAAAAGCCCTGGATCACATTGACGAGGTTATTAATACCATCAAAAAAAGCCCGACCAAGGAAGAGGCCAAGGCGAATTTGATAAAAAAATTCAAGCTCAGCGAAATTCAGGCTGATGCAATTTTGGAAATGCGCCTGCAGACCCTGGCCGGATTGGAACGCAAAAAAATCGACGATGAACTTAAGGAAAAAAAAGCCCTGATTGCGGAACTGGAGAAAATCCTTTCTTCCAAAAAGTTAATTTTAGGCATTATTAAAAACGAAGTACTGGAGCTCAAAGAAAAATACGGCGATGAAAGAAAAACCCAGGTCGTCAAACATGCGGTCGGCACCTTCTCGGCCGAAGACCTGATCCCGGAACAAAACGTAATTATTACTATTACCAAGTCCGGCTACGTCAAGCGGCTGGCCCCGGACACTTACCGCCAGCAGGCCCGCGGCGGTAAAGGGGTGATTGGCCAAACCCTGAAAGAGGAGGACGTGGTCGACAAACTTATTTCTTCCAACACCCACGACGACATTTTGTTTTTTACCAACCGGGGAAGAGTCTTCCAAACCAAGGTGTACGAACTGCCCGAGGGCAGCCGGACTTCCAAAGGCCAGGCGCTGGTGAACTTTTTGCAGCTGCAAGG
>JAMCYA010000021.1 GCA_023473845.1 Patescibacteria group bacterium | reverse complement strand
GGACCAGACTCGGGCGGAAATCAGCGTGGCCAGCTGCCTGGAAAACAGCACCATGTCTTTGTTGGGGATGTTCTTGCCGAACGGATTGATTTTGGCAAAAATATTTTCCTGCTCCTCGTCCAAAGAAAGGATCGTCAGGTTGTTGTCCGCCAAAAGCTGCTCCGCCCGAGTCTGGTCCGCGGCCATTACCACGCCGCTGCGGATTTTGCCTTCTTGGTCTTTGGCTTTGTATGTAAATTTCATTGCGAGAAAATCCTACGCCCTGCGCTTTAGGAAATTAAAGATAAAAAGTATTCGTTATCCGCCACGTGGGCCTGCGCCACTTCCAATTCCACCAGCCCCTGCTTGACCAGCAGCGCCAGCGTTTTGTCCAAAGGCACCATTCCTTCTTCCAGGCTAGTATGGATAATATTCGGTATTTCGTAAATCTTATTGTCCCGGATGACGTTCTTGATAGCGTGGTTGGTCACCATGATTTCATAAGCCGGAATCCGCCCGCCGCCCGCCTTGGGCAGCAGCCTTAGGGAAAGCACGCCGTAAAGCACATTGGCCAGCTGGGAACGGATCTGGGGCTGCTGGTGGGAGGGAAAAACGTCCACGATACGGTCAATACTCTGCGCTGCGTCATTGGTGTGCAGGGTGCCGAAAACCAAATGGCCGGTTTCGGCAATCGTCAAAGCTGCGGCGATGGACTCCAAATCGCGCATTTCGCCGACCAGCACGTCGTTAATATCTTCGCGGAGTGCGGCTTTTAGGGCAGTGGCAAAATCCGGGGTATCCACAAAAACTTCGCGCTGCGAAACAATGGAACGGTTCGGCGTGAAGACGAATTCCACCGGGTCTTCAATCGTCAAAATGTGGTCCGCGCGCGTATTATTAATCTCGTCAATCATGGAAGCCAAAGCTGTGGATTTGCCATGGCCGGTCGGGCCGACCACCAGCACCAAACCCTGGCGGCGGTCAATAAAACGCCTGACCATGCTGGGTAGGTTCAGCTCCTCAATGGTTTTGATGCGGTTAGGAATAGTTCTTAGGGCCACGGCCAGCACGCCCTTTTGCCGGTAGGCGTTCACGCGGAAACGGACATTGTCCTTAAAGCTGTAAGAAAAATCAATATGCATCTGCTTTTCAAACATCTCCCGCTGCCGCTCGTTCAGCAACACGTTCAGCAAGTCGTTAATGCTGTCGTTGGTCAGCACCTGGTAATTATCCAAACGCAAAAGCTGCGTGTCCACGCGGATAATCGGCGGCTCACTCACAATTAAATGCAAGTCCGAGGCGTCCCTTTCCAGGACCAGGGACAGCAGCTTATTCAATTCTAGTTCACTGGCTTTATACATGGCAATCTTTTTTAATGATAGATCAAAGCCCCGACAATTTCCACCAAATCCCTCGGCCGGGTGAGGCGCCTCTCCAAATGGCTGGAAACCCCCAAGGACATTAAATTCCTGATAAAATCCGCGTCCGTACTGCTGCCCACGCTAATAATTTTCACGCTTGCCGGCAATTTTTCTGTTTTAATATCCTGGAAATCCGGCCGCTTGAGCTGCTGGGTGCTGATTACCGCCACATCCGGCCCGGCCTCCCGGCCCGGCTGCAGAACCAGCGCATCCAAATCCCTAAACCCCCTTACTTCGTACTGCTCGGCCAAAAGGTGTTTGCAGTACAGCTCCAGCAAATACTCCTCGGGTTCCACTACAAAAATCAGGTGGGCGGGCGGCGCAGGCTTAAAAACCAATTTTTGCTTAAAAAGATAGGCCATATGCTTACTCCGTGGTAACCCTAATAATCTCATCCATGGTGGTCTCGCCCCTGAGCAGCTTTATAATCCCGTCCTGCTTCATGGTAATCATCCCCAGCTTAAAGGCCTCTTCGTATATCTTATGCACGGAAGACTTGCCTAAAATTAAATCCTGGATTTCCGTGGTCACGGGCATGACTTCAAAAATCCCGAAGCGCCCCGCATAACCGGTGTGCCCGCACTTGTCGCAGCCTTCGCCTTTGTAAATCTTAAGCGTCTTGGGGTCAAAACCCTCAATATAGTCTTTCGGCACTCCGACCAAATGCTTTCTAATTTCCTCTTCCACGCCCTTGGTTAACGGCTCTTCCTTTTTGCAATACTGGCAGACTTTTCTCACCAGGCGCTGGGCCATGACCACGTTCACGGAGGCCACCAGCAAAAACGGCTCAATTCCCATGTCAATCATGCGGGGCATGGCGCCAATGGCGTTGTTGGTATGCAAGGTCGAAAAGAGCAAGTGTCCGGTGAGCGCTGCATGCACGGCAATCTCGGCGGTTTCCTTGTCGCGAATTTCCCCCACCATGACAATGTTCGGGTCCTGGCGCAGAATACTCCTCAAACCCGCGGCAAAAGTCAGGCCAATGTCGGGATTAATCTGGCTTTGATTTACGCCTTCAATAAAGTACTCCACCGGGTCTTCCAGCGTGACAATATTGACCACGGCCGTATTGAGTATGGATAAAATGGCATACAGTGTGGTGGACTTGCCGCTGCCCGTTGGCCCGGTAATCAAAAAAATTCCGTGGGTTTTCCTGATATTCTCTTCAATCCATTTCAAAGCCAGGCCGCGCACGCCCAGCTGGTCCAAGGTCGGCACCGAACCAGTCTTGTCCAGTATGCGCATGACAATCTTCTCCCCATAAATTAAGGGGAGAATGGAGACGCGCAAGTCCACGCTTTTCTTCGCCACTTCCATGTGGAACCGCCCGTCCTGAGGCAAACGCGATTCGTCAATCTTGAGGTTGGATAAAATTTTAATTCTGGAAATAATCGCCGGGTGAACGCTCTTAGGCAGCATCAGCGAAGTATGGAGAATGCCGTCAATCCGGTACCTGACCCGCACGTCTTTTTCCGAAGGTTCAATGTGGATATCGGAGGCGTTGCCTTCAATGGCGTTGCTCAAAATCACTTCCACGATTTTGATAATCGGCGCGTCCTCAATCACCCCCGGCTGCTCCTGCTTTTTTTCCTGTACGGGCCGGGCCTGCCCGGCATCGCTAATTTGGATATTTTTTAAAGCCTCGCCCACCACCCGTTTCAGGTTCTTTTTTTTACCGATCAGCGTGTCCACTGAACTGTCTGAAGCAAGATAGAGTTGAACCTGGAAATTCTGCTTCTGGCCCAAAAATTCCAAAGCCTCCAGAGCCGAGAGGTTGGTGGGATTGGTAACCGCCACTTTCAGCACCTGGTCTTTAAGCTCAAAAGGCGCAAAGTTATAAAAATTCATGGACTCCTGGGGAATAAGCGCCAGCACATTGGCCGGCACCTGCTCCTGCCTTAAGTCCACATACGGAATATTAAAAAAAGCTGCTTTTGCCTTAGTCAGCTCTTCTTCGTCCAGCACCTTCTCGCTTACCAGCAGCTGGCTCAGGGTCTGAGCACCGTTTTTTTCCTGCTCGAGAAGCTTGCTCATAGCGTCCGCTTTGACAAAGCCGTTGTCTACCAGGAATCTGTCGAAGCTCTGCGAGGTATCTGTTTTGGTTTGAGGATCCATGCACTTACCTCCGAAATTATTGGGTTGTTATTGCTGCGGGATGCCGGACAGGGTGGAAGAACCGGAAACAAATAGATCCTGCACCGGCACGCTGACGTCGTTGTTTGGGTCCAGCTTGGGATACTGAATTTTGTACATGCCAGTCTTGCGGCTGCCGAATGCCCGGTCAAAGTCGCTGGCCTGCAATTTACCGTATGGCAAAACCTGGTCAGAGCCAAAAACACCCGCCGAGCCTTTCGCCGGGGTACTGCCCGGCTTGATAAAGGACACCTGGGGCACGGCTTCGCTCCCGAACACGCCGTTGTTGTACAGGACGATAAAAGCCCCGACAAAACAGGCCACAGCTACTACAATTTGAAAAAGATTCTTTTTACTCATAGGAGTAGGCCTCCAAATCCAGCCTCAAACTCATTACCCCCGCATCCTGGACATTTAAGTTCATAGTCTGGATATTTAAAACCCGGGCGCTCTTTTCAACTTTGCCCAAAAAAGCCTGGACCTGGTCAAAGCTGCCCAGCACAGCCACCGAACCGCCAATTACCTTAAGCTTGCGCGGCTGGCTGAAGGGGTTGGCAGCGGCTTCCTTGCTGCTGGCGTACACTGTTTTGCTGTCTGAATCAAAGCTAACCGACTCCAGCGACACGCCCGCCTGGCTGGCCAAGGATTCGACTAAAAGCTGTAGTTTGGTGGTACGGCTGTCGAGCGGCAAAGCCTCGTCCATATCCGCAATACTGCTCTTGCTGCTGGAGAGGGTTTTAATGGAAGAATTCAGGCTGTCAATCTGTCCCTGAATATTGCTTTTGTCAGTTGTAAGCTGGGTTATCTGAGCTTGTGCGGCTTTCAGGCTGGCCTGCTTGGGCATAACCATATACCAGTAAAACAGGCCGATCATAATAAGCAGTAAAACCACTTCGGTCAAAGAAAAATTCAAACTCTGGGCCTTGTGCTCCGAACGGTACGAGGCGGGGTTGAGGTTGATGCCTTTTTTGGGGGTCAAATTAATTTCCATGGCCTATGGTTTGGCTTTAATTAGTCCCGGATCAAACTGCATTTTAATATCAAAAGTGTAATGCTCGCCGGTTTTGTCCTTCACTTTGTAAAAACCGCCAACCTGTACGTTGCTGAAATTGGTGCTAAAATCCGAAGTGTTAAACAACTGAAAATATTTGTCCAAATCTTCCAGGCTCGGCACCACAGCTGACAAGACAATATTGCCGTCGCTGTCGGCCTTAATGCCGGTGTACTGTGCACGCTTCAAGGTGTTATCAGCCAAAGGCTTAAACAGCTGGGTAAAATACTCATAATTGCCCGAAAGGGCGCCCAGTTCTTTCAATTGGCCCTGACGGGTTAAAAGCTCAAAACGTTCGGGCCGGCCCAGCGCATCTTTTTTAGCGCTGGCAATATCGGTTTGCAGCTGGGCCACTTGGGTGGCCGCTTTCTTTTGCGCAAAAAACAGCCAGCCATAATAGGCCAGTACGCCCAGCGCCACTACAATTAAAAATTTCGCCAAAAAGGACGGCAGGCTGGCTGCAAAATTTTGTCCGGAAGATTTTTGTTTGAGTAAATTTATTTCGGCCACAGGCGTCCCCTAAAGTTAGGGCTATTACCTATATATTATAAATCAAGATTTGCGCAAAGCCAAACCAATGGCAATGGACAAACTGAGCGAATAGCGTCTTAACACCGGTTCCAGCTCTTTATTGTACTCCACCATTTTCAACGGGTTGCCCAGCTCCACTGCCAGGCCCAAGTCTTCAAAGTAGCTTTCAATGCCCGGTAAGTTGGCGCCGCCGCCCACTAAAAGCAGCTTTTCCATGCGCATGTTCTGAGTTTTGGCAATGGTCAGCAGCTGCCGGGCCTCGGTTTTAATGATGTTCAGCACGGGCTTGATTGTATCGGGAATAAAAGTCGTGCTCGAAACCCCGAAATCCTTTTTAAACTGTTCAGCCCTAAGCCGGCTGACCCTTAAGCTTTCGGCAATCTTGGTGGTAATGGTGTCGCCGCCCACATTCAGGTTGCGGCTCAGACGAAGAAAGCCGTTTTCGGTAATGTTAAGCCCCGTGCTTCTGGCTCCAATATCAATTATAACACAATTAGCGGGCTGGTCGCCGATTAAAGAGCGGATTAAGGCCAAGGCTTCAATTTCGCCGACCAGAGGCTCCAGGCCGGCCAGTTCCAGCACGCGCATATAGTTGCGCGTCACCTGTTTGGGCACAGCGGTCAATAAGATTTTCGTGCTAATGGCTGCCGGGTTGCTGCCCGCAATCGCTTCCCAGGAAAGATCCACATCGGTAAGGGCAAGCGGGACATACTTCTTGGCTTCAAACTCCACAGCCCCGGCCAGTTCCTCGCTGGTCATTTTCGGCAGCTCAATCACGGAAGTGAACACGGAGCTGTTGGGAAAACTAATCACGCAGCGCTTAGTGGTAACATGCGCTTTATTCAGCAAAGTTTTCAGCACCCGGGCCATTTCCTGTACCGCCAAATCATCCGCCTTGCCGCCCAACTGGTAGGCGATATTCACAATCCCATAGGTGTCTAAAACCGCCTTGCCTTTATGCGAAACCTCGGCAATTTTTATGTTAGCCGTGCCTATATCAATACCCAAAATGGCGCTTTTGTTGGAAAATAGTCCGGAAAGAAACATGCCAGTTTATAAATTGAGTTATTTTTGTTTCAAGTTAAGCCACTTTGCCTTTTTATAATAATATAATAACGGGCAGTTGTCAAAATGGCGCCAGTTTGCTAAAATACGTCTACCAGAATGGTTTTAGGGCGATTAGCTCAGATGGTTAGAGCGCGTCACTGATAATGACGAGGTCTCAGGTTCGATTCCTGAATCGCCCACCAGTAAGCATTAAATACCAAATTTACCTACCTAAATTCAGGCCTGCCTCCACTTCCACCTTTGGGTCTTCGAGTTTAGGTTTTAAAATTATGCGCTTTATTTTCGCTCCCATTGTATTGGCGATTGGCGTCCTGATGATGAAATATTCGGTTGCCATTACCGACCAATTTTCCGGCAAAATTGATTTTGCCGAAAAATATCTGGGCACGGGCATCGGCGCCGGGACTTACACCTGGTGGAAACTGGTGGGCCTGGGCCTCTGCGTTTTGGCAGTCTTCTGGCTGTTTAACATGCTTCCGGGTTCAGTTGTCTAATCCCGGTTTACTTGGGCCGTTAGCTCATCTGGTAGAGCGCCACATTTGCAATGTGGAGGTGACCGGTTCAAGTCCGGTACGGTCCACCATTTAACAACTTTCCGTCCGTTTGGGCGGTTTTTTGTTTTTAGGGTTTTTTGTTATAATCAAAACATTATTCAGCCCAAAAAATGCTGCAAACCTTTAAACACGCGTCGCCAGAAGCCCTGGCGGAAATAGCAGAGGAAAAGACCATCCGGAAAACCAGCGAAATCTTTTTGCTGTTTTCCATGGGCAGCCAGTTTGACCACCTCATCAAACAGAAACTGGATGCTTTGGGCGTGTACTGTCTGGTGGCTGACCCGGCAACCATAAGCGCTGCGGATGTGCAAACAATCCAGCCCACGGGCATCATCTTGTCCGGCGGACCGGCATCCGCCCACGCGGAACCCCCGCCCTTTGACCGAACTATTTTTGATTTAGGCATCCCAACTCTTGGTATTTGCCTGGGTTTCCAGACCTGGGCTTTTCACGTCGGCATACCCGTAATCGCAGCGGACAAACGGGAATTCGGTTCGCACGACCTGTCTCTCACAGATAATTCTCCCCTGTTTGCTGACTGGCCAAAAACTTCCCGGGTACTGGAAAGCCACGGCGACAGAATTGAGCCGGATTCGAAACTCACCATCCTGGGTACGACTGAAAATGCTCCCGCAGCCGCCGGCCAATATCAGCACCTCTATGGCGTGCAGTTTCATCCCGAGGTCACGGAAACCGAACACGGCGAAAAGCTTTTGGAAAATTTTGTATTTAAAATCTGTGCAGCCAAGGACCGCTTCCCGGCCCAAGAAATGGCCGCGCGTAAAGTAGAAGAGCTGAAAAAACAGATTGCGGGCAAAAAAGTCCTGCTGGCACTTTCCGGAGGCACGGATTCATCCACTGTGGCCTATTTGCTCAAAGCCGCCGGCGCGAACAACACCCAACTCCTCGGAGTTTACATCAAAGGCATTGACCGGCCAGATGACGAAGCCTTCGTGCGCGAATACTTCGGTTCTGCGGACTGGCTCAAAGTAAAAATCGTGGATGCCACGGAAAAATTCCTTGCCGTCCTGGCTGGCAAACTGGCCATGAAAGACAAACGCTTGGCCATGCGAGGCATTTACAAAGAAATTTTGGAAACGGAAGCCAAGAGCTTTGGCGCCGATTACATTGCCCAGGGCACGCTCTATACCGACATTTCCGAATCCGGCGGCGGTTACGACAGCGGCGCGCGCAAGGCCCAAATAAAAATCCACCATAACGTTAACCTGGGCTTTTCCCTGCCGGAACTGGAACCGCTGGCCGACAGCGTAAAAGACACGGGCCGCAATATTGGCCGGGCCGTGGGCGTGCCGGAAAAACTGCTGGTCCGCCACCCTTTTCCCGGACCCGGTTTAATTGTCAGGATTGAAGGCGAAATCACCAAGGAAAAACTTTTAGCCGCCCGCCGGGCTGACCAAATTTACATTGAGGAACTCAGAAACTGGGCCCTGTACGAAACCGTATGGCAGGCCGGGGCCGTGGTCACCAACTCGGTGACTACCTGCACCAAAGGCGACGATGCGGCCGAAGGTTACGTAGTGGCCCTCTGGGCAGTCTGGTCGGTTAACGGCTTTACCGCGCGCGCCGCTGAATTGCCCTATGACTTTTTAAACCACGTTTCGAGACGACTGACCAACGAAGTCCGCGAAATCGGCGCCGTAGTCTACCGCGTTTCCGACAAGCCCCCCGTCACTATCGAGTGGGGCTAAATTGATTCTACTGTATGAGCAACCCAAATTTTCCGCAGGTGCCCAACCAATATGAACAGGAGCCGCAAACCATTTTTTGGACCGACATCCCCAGTACGATTGAAGCCACTGCAGAATACCAAGAAAAAATGGAAAACCTGCTCCAGCAAAACGGCTGGGATGAAGAAGAGGCTTACCAGGTAGGTTACGCTTTCCAGGAATTGCTTAAAAACGC
>JAMCYA010000013.1 GCA_023473845.1 Patescibacteria group bacterium | reverse complement strand
GCTCGGCCGCATCCGCAAGGACAATCACCTGGCCTTTGGGGTTGACCTGGATAAACCCTCCGGCCACGTGTATGTGTTCTTCGCCCGCAGCAGACTTGGCCACTAGTTCACCGGGCACCAGGTTGGCCACCAGGGGTACGTGATTGGGTAGGATGGTGATTTGGCCCAAATCGGTGGGGCAGGACAAACTTACCAGCTCCTTGTTAAGGAGGGTGCGTTCAGGCGTAACCAGATGAAAGTTAATTTTGGCCATAAGAAATTAGAATTGGTTACTGTACCTGGTCAATGGTGCCTTTCATATAAAAGGCATTCTCCGGCTTGTCGTCCAGCTTACCGTCCAGGATCATTTTAAAGCCTTTTACGGTTTCTTTGAGAGGTACGTATTGGCCTTTGCTGCCCGTAAAGACTTCGGCCACAGTAAACGGCTGGGAAAGGAAGCTGCGGATTCTGCGGGCGCGGCCCACGGTGATTTTGTCTTCTTCCGGCAGTTCTTCCATGCCCAAGATGGCGATAATATCCTGCAGGTCCTTAAAGCGCTGCAGGGTTTTCTGCACGCCGCGGGCCACTTCGTAATGCTCTTGGCCTACAATGTTCGGATCCAGAATGGTGGAGGTAGAGTCTAGCGGATCCACAGCGGGATAAATCCCTACTTCAGTCAAAGCGCGGGACAACACCACAGTCGAATCCAAGTGGCCGAAAGTGGTGGCCGGAGCCGGGTCAGTTAAGTCATCCGCAGGTACATACACGGCTTGTACGGAAGTTACTGACCCCTGTTTGGTGGAGGTAATTCTTTCCTGCAGTTCGCCCATTTCCGAGGCTAGGGTCGGCTGGTAGCCCACGGCCGAAGGGATGCGGCCCAAAAGCGCGGAAACTTCACTGCCGGCTTGGGTAAAGCGGAAAATGTTGTCCACGAACAAAAGCACGTCCTGGTGCTCTTCTTCGCGGAAAAATTCGGCCATGGACAGGGCGGATAGGGCAACGCGGGCACGGGCTCCGGGCGGCTCGTTCATTTGGCCGAAAACCATAGCTAATTTGTCCAAAACTCCCGAATCTTTCATTTCATGGTACAAGTCGTTGCCTTCGCGCGTTCTTTCCCCTACTCCGGCAAATACGGATACACCGCCGTGGGCTTTGGCAATGTTGTTGATAAGTTCCTGAATGACTACGGTTTTGCCCACGCCTGCGCCGCCGAACAAGCCGACTTTGCCGCCTTTAAGAATGGGGCAGATTAGGTCGATAACCTTAATGCCGGTTTCCAGAATTTCGGTTTTGGTGGACTGGTCGGTAAATTTCGGAGCCGGACGGTGGATGGGGTAATACTTAGTTTTGGCATCGGCTTTGAATTCCTGCCCGTCCACGGCCTGTCCCAGCACGTTGAAAATTCTGCCGCGGGTTAAGGGGCCGACCGGAACGGAAATGGGTTTGCCGGTGTTGGCTACTTTGGTACCGCGCTTCAGGCCGTCCGTAGAGGTCATGGCAATGGTACGGACCACGCCGCCGGAAAGCTGCTGCTGCACTTCCAGCACCAGTTTGCCCTGCTTTTCCAGCTCCACTTCCAAAGCCGTGTAAATTTCGGGCAAGCTGCCTTCGAATTTTACGTCTACGACCGGTCCGATAATTTGGGTTATCAATCCTGTGTTCATGTTGTTTAGTAATTAGTTGATATTGTAAATGTTTGTAAGTGGTTATTCCAGGGCAATTTTGCCTGCGGTAATTTCCGCCAGTTCAGTGGTAATTTTGTTTTGCCGGAGCTGGTTGTAGCTTAAGGTCAGGTCGTCAATCAGGTCGCCGGCTGCGTCCGTGGCGTTCTTCATCATAATCATGCGCGCGCTGTGTTCGGAAGCATCGCTTTCCAGCACGGCCTGGTAAATTTGGCTTTCAATAATGCGAGGCAGCAAGTGTTCCAGAACTTTCTCAGGATCGGGCTCGAACTGGTAGTTGTAACCGTATTTTTTGGAAATGACGACTTCCTGCTTTTCTTTGGACTGCTTGACCACCTCGGGGTTGAAAGGCAGGAGCTGGACAATTTCCGGCTTCTGGGAAATGGTGGAATAAAAATGGTTGTAGACTATGTAAATTTTCCGGTAGTGGTTGGTTTGGTAAAGGTCGGCCAGGTATTTGGCAATGGGATAAATATCTTCAATGGCAGCAGTCTTGTCGAGCTTCGGAAAATCCGCGCCAATAACCTTGCCCATCCGGGCTGTCAGGGTTTTGGCCTGCTGGCCGTGGACTATTAGTTCGCAAATTAACTCCGGGTTCTTTTCCAGCTCCTTGAGTTTTCCGACCAAATTAACGTTCAGGCTGCCCACAAAGCCGCGATTGGTGGAAATCAGCAGCACGCCGACTTTCTTCGCGTGCCGGTGGGTTCTGAGCAGCGGCATGTCAATTTCCAGCTGCCGGGTAAGGTTGTTAATCAGTTCCCAGGCCAGGCTAGAATACGGCCGGCTGGAGGCGGCTTGATACTGGGCCTTGCGCATTTTGGCAGCCGAAACCAGCTGCATGGCGCGCGTGATTTTGCGCGTGCCCTGCACTGACTTAATGCGGCGTTTAATGTCTCTCATTCCGGCCATAGGCTTGGGATAAAAAAGTTAAAATTATTTCTGCGCTTTCAGGAAATCCTGAATAACAGTCTTGAGCTGGCTCTCGGTTTCTTCCTTCAGCTCTTTGGTTTCCCGGATGGCCTTAAGCACGCTTTGGCCCTGGCTGGCCAAAAAGGCGTGGAATTTGCCCTCGGTCTCTGCCATTTTTTCCGCTGGGATCTCGTTAAAATAGCCATTGTTGACCGCGTAGAGGATGCAGACCTGGTTTTCCATGGGCAAGCCGCTGTACTGCGGCTGCTTCAAGATTTCGGTCAGCCTGCGGCCAAGGTCCAAAGTTTTTTTCGTGGATTCGTCCAAATCCGAACCGAACTGGGCAAAAGCCTCAAGTTCGCGGTACTGCGCCAGAGCCAGCTTCATTTTGCCGGCCACTTTTTTCATGGCTTTGGTCTGTGCGTCAGAGCCTACGCGGGACACGGAAATGCCGATGTTCAAAGCAGGCCGGATGCCCTTGTAAAATAGGTCGGATTCCAGGAAAATCTGTCCGTCAGTAATGGAAATCACATTGGTGGGAATGTAGGCGGAAACGTCCCCGGCCTGGGTTTCGATAATTGGCAGGGCGGTCAAACTGCCGCCGCCGAAATCTTTGTTGAGTTTGGCCGCGCGTTCCAAAAGGCGGGAGTGGAGGTAAAAGACGTCGCCCGGATAGGCTTCGCGGCCCGGCGGACGGCGGAGCAACAGCGAAATTTCGCGGTAAGCCACAGCCTGTTTGGACAAGTCGTCGTAAACCACCAGCACGTCCTTGCCCTGGTCCATAAAGTATTCGCCCATGGCGCAGCCGGAATACGGCGCAATGTAGGACATAGCCGCGGGCTCGGAAGCGGAGGCCGAAACCACAATAGTGTATTCCATGGCGCCGTGCTTTTCCAGCTCGGTCACCAGCTTGGCCACTTTGCTTTCTTTCTGGCCCACTGCTACATAAATGCAAATCATATTCTGCCCTTTTTGGCTGATGATGGCGTCAATGGCCACAGCGGTTTTGCCCGTTTGGCGGTCTCCGATAATCAGTTCGCGCTGGCCGCGGCCGATGGGAATAAGCGCGTCAATGGTTTTAATACCCGTCTGCACCGGCTGGTTTACCCGCTGGCGGGTAATAACACCAGGCGCAATTTTTTCCACGGGATAGAATTTACTGGCTTTAATATCGCCCTTGCCGTCTTTGGGTTCGCCGAGCGCGCTTACCGTGCGGCCAATTAAGGCTTCGCCTACCGGTACGGACAGAATTTTACCCGTGGGTTTAACCGTATCCCCCGCCCTGATGCCCAGGTAATCGCCCAGGACAATGGCGCCCACCATGCTTTCTTCCAGGTTCAGCGCCACGCCTGATACCCCATTGGCAAACTCCAGCATTTCCATGCTGGCAATATCATTGAGTCCGGAAATTCTGACCACGCCGTCGGCCACTTCCAAAACTTTGCCGACTTTTTCCAGTTTTGCTTCTGCGGCAAAACCGGCGATTTTTTCTTTGAGTTGTTTGACGATTTGTTCTGCTTGCGCCATAGGGGTTAGGTTATTTGCTTAATTCAGATTTAAGTTTAGAAAGCTGGGTTTTTACGCTGGCATCAAAGATTACATCATCGGTTTTTAGGATCACGCCGCCAATCAGGCTTTCGTCCACCTGCTTTTCAATCTCCAGTTTTTTATGCGCCGCCTGGTTCAGAGTTTCCACCAGCGAGGCGCTGACCTGGACCGAACGGGCGGTTGTAAGTTCGGCCTGCTCCTTGCCTTCTGCCTTGCCCGCCAGGTTTAGGAACTCTTTTTCAATATCCGGCCACAAGCCCAAGGCGCCTTCCTGGGCCAGGACTTTGGCAAAGCGGTTCAAAATTTTGTCGTGCTCAGAGGCTTTAGTTTGGCTTACTGCCTCGTGCAAGGCCTGGGCAAATTGTTTTGCGTTCAATTTCATGCTATTTCAAAGTATCAATGGCTTTTTTAACCAACTCCTGGTCGCGTTTATTGTCCAGTTTTTCTTTTAGGATTTTTTCCGTCGCCAGAATAACCAGGTCGCCGATTTGCGACTTAATCTCCAATACCGATTTTTGCTGTTCGGCTTTAATCTGTTCTTGGGCCTGGCGGCCGAGCTTTTCCTGTTCCGTTTTGGTTTCGGCTAGCAGTTTTTCGCGCAGCTGGCCTGCTTCTTTCTGGGCAGCTGTCAGGGCTTCGGCGGCCTGGGTGCGGGTTTTCCTCATTTCTTCCTCGCGCCAAGCTTCGAATTCGGTCTTCTGCTTTTCCACGTCCTGGGCGTCTTTCAAAGCTTTGTCGATTTTTAGGCGGCGTTCTTCAAGTTTTTTGCCTACTGGGCCAAAGACGAACTTCCAAAGCACCCACATCACTACGCTGAAGTTGACAAGCTGGGCTACAAAAAGTTTCCAGTTAATGCCCAGCGTGCCCAAAACTCCGCCGGATTGGGCTTCTGTCTGAGCGGCTTCAGTTGCTGCGTGGGCGATGCTAATAAGATCAAACATTTTTCATGGGTTGCTTAAGTTTTAAATGGTCGGAAAGAAGCCTTAAGGCTTCTTTCCCGACACCTAAGACCTAAATTACAAGGTGAAGGTAATAACCAATGCGTAAATGGCGATAGCTTCCGCGAAAGCCAGGGCCAATAGCATGGGCACAAACAGCTTGTCTGCGGCTTCCGGGTTGCGGCCAATGCTTTCCATGGCTTTGGAAGCGGTTTTGCCGATGGCCAATGCGGGCATCATGCCGCCGATGGCGATAGTGGCAGCCTTAGACAAGGCTTTGATGGATTCTGCGTCCATTGTTTTTCCTTTGCACGCGCCGATGGATCTTAAAAAGGATTGGGTTTTACGTCCTCGGGTACGCGTGGATTAATGAATTAAGGATCAGGGGCCAAAAGCTTTTTGGCCCCTGCCCCGCAATTCAGTGGGCCTGCTCGGCTTCGCCGTGGCCGCCGTGGTCCATGGTGGCCATATTGAGGTACACCAGAGTCAGCATGGCAAAGACTACGGCCTGAATCAGGCCGACCAGGATTTCCAAAGCCATAAACGGCAGCGGCACAAAAAACGCAATCAGCGATGCCAGTACCGTGAGTAAGACTTCACCGGCAAAAATGTTGCCGTATAGCCGCAAAGACAAGGAAACCATTTTGGCGATTTCGGAAAAAATTTCAATCAAACCCACAAAAAATTCAATTACAGCGGTCAGAATTTTAACCGGATTAAGGCTGATTAGGGCGTGGTATAAGTCGCCCAGCTTGATAAACTTGTTTAAGTATTTGAAAAAGCCAATGGTCATAATGCCTAAAAGGTGGGATGAAACTACTGCCAGAACCGCCATGGCCACAGTCATGTTCAAGTCGGTATTGCCCGGACGGAAGAGCGGCACCAGCTCCTTTTCGCCGTGCACCAAATGCCAGATACCAATGGAGCCCGTGCCCGGTATTAAGCCCATCCAGTTGGACACCAGAATGAACAGAAACAGGGAGCCGGCAATGGGCAAAAACTGCAGGGATTTTTTCCGGTCGCGCGTGACCTGGTCGCAGTATTCCAGCATGACTTCCACCACGCTTTCCACAAAATTCAAAAAACCCGCCGGCGAAACCGCTTTGGCGTAGTATTTTTTTGCCGCCCGGCTGACAAAAAAACCGACCAGGGCAAAACCCAGAACCGTAATGGTGGTGTTGATGTAGCTGTTGGTTACCGGCAGGGAGCCGACATTAAACATGGTTTCGGCGGCCAGTGGAGGCAGGACAAGGTACATTAGCTTTTTTTAATTCTTTTGCTTAGTTTTTTAATATCCAACGCAATTCCAATTCCGCTGAAAAGCAAAGCGCCCAAAATTAGCAGCAGGGAGTAGGTTTGCGTGTGGTATTTTGCGGCCAGCCAGCGGCCCAGCAGGGCTGCGGCAATCAGAGGTACGGCAAGGATGACGGCAAATTCAATTGCCACGTTCAGCATATAGGCCGCGCCCAGAAAGCCCGCACCTTCGGTTTTGGGGGCCATGGCCTGCTGTGCAGTTTTTAACTCAGCCGCACTCTTGCGCAGGCGTTCTAAATCAACGCCTTCGTTTTTTTCCGTGCTATTTTGTTTCAAATCATCTGGCATGGCGCTTTTTTAATTTAGAACGCAACAAGTCTACCAAAATATGGCGGTTTTGGCAAGACTGGCTTTTTTAAGCGCTCTTGACTTGCTGTTTGTTATTTTTTTTCCCTTATTTAAGGCTTTTTCAAAACAAACCCCGACGAGAATTTTTAAATGGAGCCGGCTGTCGGACTTGAACCGACCACCTGCGGTTTACGATACCGCTGCTCTACCAGATGAGCTAAGCCGGCAAAAATCGTCGGGGAGAAGCAGAATGTAAAACTAAATGGTTTGCCTTGCAAGTATTATAGCTAAAAGTCCGCGAGTTTGAAAGCGATTTTTTTGCCAAAGAGCTCTTTGGCTGCGGCCATAAGGTTAACGTTCAAATCCGTAACCATAAACACCCGCTGCGCTTTTTTACTGAGCCGGGAGTCAATCTCCGGGTGGCGTTTTAAGTACTTGGCCAGCTTTTCGGGGATAATCTGTTCCTGGGAATATAGCCGTACGCCCTTCAGCAGGATTTTTCGCATCTGTTCTTTTAAAATCGGATAATGCGTGCAGCCCAAAACTACGGCATCGGCCCGGAATTTTTTTAAAGGCCGCAGGTATTCCAGCAAAAACGGTTGCGCAAATTTTTTTGCCCCGTTTTCGATTAAGGGCACGAGCAAGGGCGCGGACTGCTCCAGCACTTTCAGGCGCGGGTTGATTTTTTTCAGCTCCGTGCGGTAAATATGGGAAGCCGCCGTGCTTTGCGTGGCCAGCACCCCGACTTTTTTGTTCCGGGGGTCGCTACCCACGGCTTCCAGCGTGGGAATAATCACGCCTAAGACCCGGCGGTCCGGATATTTTTTGGGCAGCAGCTCCTGTTGGATTTTGCGCAAAGCCTGGGCCGAAGCTGTGTTGCAAGCTATAATTACCAGCTTGCAGTTCTGAGCAAACAAAAATTCTACGGCCCGGGCCGTGAAATCGTAAACGGTTTTTTGGCTGCGGTTGCCGTAGGGTACGCGTTTGGTGTCGCCTACGTACAGGATATCGTATTGCGGCAAGCGGTTAATTACGGCTTTTGTCACCACTAACCCGCCTAACCCTGAGTCAAAAATTCCGATTTTCATATCCCCTATTATACCCGAATGTGCCCAAAACCCAAAGCCGCCGGCAGCCTGCCGGCGGCTTAAAATAAGCCCTAATGGATACCCTGCTTGGTCAACGTGTGTGTACCGGCCGCATAGCCGCCGGTGGTTTGTCCCAAGCAGAAAGTTAGCTGGTAGTCTTCTGCGCCGCGCTGGGCGTATTTGTATTCGTTGTTATCGGTAGTGCAGCTGCCGTCGGCCGGCAGAGGTGCAATTGGCATTTGGCCAATGTAGTTGGGTGTTAGGTCTTCAAATTTTTTCGGGTATTGTCGATGGTCGTTGGCATATAGCTCAAGGGCTGAAGCCATCTGCCGCACATCCGCCATGCGTTTGGCGTCGCGCGACTTGGCCCGGGCGGAATTGAGGCTTAACAGCACCACGGCCGCCAAAAAACCCAGCATCATAGCGGCCACTTCAATCAGGCCCGGCGATTTTTTCTTGCTGAAAATGGACATATTATTTGGCCGTGGCGTCCGGCGCTTTTATAAACAGGCCCTGCACTTGGCCTTTGGTGGCCTGGATCAGGTCCAGCGCGTTGTCCGGCACCTGGACTGCTTCCGGTTTTTCGTAGTCGGAATAATTCGCATCGATCTTTATCTGCGCGGAGTAGTCCAGCTTGTCCACAAAATCCTGGATCTGCTGCTCCGGGGTTTTAACAGGTTCTGCGGGCGTTGGGTTGGCGGACACGCATTTTTCGTCCGAGGTCGGACAGGCAATGTTGCCTTCAATGCCCTGCGGGCTGAGTTTGGCAATTCCCGCTTTGTAGCCGCCGACATCGGAACCCAAGCAGAAGGTTAGCTCATAGTCGCTGTACACAGTCTTGCCTTTCAAAACACGTTTTTCGCCTTTTGGCTGGTACCAATAGGTGTTGTAGTAATCCGTACAGCTGCCGTCGGCCGGCAGAGGCGAAACCGGCACCAGGCCAATATACATGGGGGTAATGCCGCCGTCCGGTACGCCGTTCTTGGCTTCGGGGTAGCCATTCATATCGTTATAGTAGAGTTCCAGAGCCGAAGCCATTTGCCGGATGTCGGCCAAACGTTTGGCGTCGCGCGATTTTTCCTTGGCTCCGGACAAGGCTTCGTTCACCACCAAATTCATGGCCGAAGTCACCGATGGCGCATTGCTTTCAAATTTTACGCGGTACAGCCGGAAATCCCTGACACCCACCCAGGTTTCAAAGTCTGTAATCTCCAGCTTGTCCACCAGGCCGTTAATGGCGATTTTTGCCAGGCTTAAGTCCTTGTCCTGGAGCTTATCCGCATCGCTGGTGGCCTTGGCATTTACCGAGTCCGCAATTTTTGTAAGTGAGTTGGTAAGCGCGTCTTTTATGGCCTGCTTGTCCAAGGTATTAATAAAGTGCACGGTATTCACGCCGTTGACCTGTTCGCGGCCCGCGTACTTTTGGATTTTAACAAAGGTGGCGTCTTCCCAGATTTTGGAGATTTCGCTTTTAAGCTGGTTGTCGAATATTTTGTCGAACTCGGCCTGGGTGTTGGTGCCGCTCTGGTTCATCTCGTCCTGCAGGGCGTTCAGGTCAATTTTTAGCCAATCCACTTTTTCGCCCTTGCCCAGGGAGGCAAAGATGTTATTTAAAAACGGGTTTTCGCCCACATTCAAATAGAGAATGCGGTTTAAGATGCGGTATTTAAAGCCGGTGCTGAAGTTGGTATTGCCGCTGCCGAAAGTGTACTGGATTTCCGCGCTGGACTGGGGGTTCTTTTCGTCGCGCACGTCCACGTAGGACTGCCCGTCAAAAGTCAGCTTCAAATCTTTTAGGCTGAAAGTGCCCAAGTCTTTTGAGGAAAACTCGCCTGTATCAATGTAATTAAACAGGAATTTGTTCTTGTAGACCTTGCTCTGGTTCAGGCTGGTGAATTTTTTCCAAATTCCCTGCGGGGTGTTAAAGCCGTAGGCCATATACCAGTAGCCGGCGCCGCCGATAACCAGCGCCAGCAGCAGGGCCGCAATCCATACCCAGGCTTTTTTGTAAAAAGGCTTGCTTGATGCATCCGTCTGAAAGGTGGTCTCGCTGATGCCCGTGGTTGGGTTGGGGAAGCTGGCCGTGTTTTGGGTTAAAACTTCGCTGGGCCGGATAGGCTGGCCCATGTGCCCGGGAATGTGGGTTTCGGGCGGCCGCGCAGGCAGGTTTTCCTGGGAGTCCAGGGCGCGCACATGCGTAAAGCTGTCCTCCACCACTTCGGCTTCCCAGCCGGCGTTGAGCAGGTTTTGTTTAATTTCCGAATCGCTCATGCCGTGCCCTCTGGCACTTTTGATGTAGCCTATAACTTCTTCTTCCATATTGGTTTTGGTATTTCGGGCAAATGCCTAAATACTTAAGAATTTAATAATTTTGATTTTATTTATCTCCGTGTCCAGCCAGTTTTCAAAACCGGACTCGGGCAGAAAAATTTGTTTCAAATGCAGGCGCTGGCCGTTGTCTTGGCCCAGGTTGTCTTTGCCTTCTAGTTTTATTATATGCAATCCCTGGCGGGTTGCAACCTGCTTGGTCTGGCCGACTTTCATGTCATCCGTGGCTTTGAGTATTTCGGGCAGCAAGTCCTTGGCCTCCAGAAAGCCCAAATCGCCGCTGTAGGCCCTGGAAAGGGGCTCCTGGCTGTTCTGCGCCGCCAAGTCTTCAAAGGTTTTGCCGTTCTGCATGGCTTGCTGCAAGTCCGCGGCTTTTTGGAAGGCCACACTGTTTAAGTCTTGTTGGCCGTTGTACCAAATTTGCAGCGCAGTTTTCTTGTCTTGCCAGGCGCCCAGGGCTTGGGCTGCCTTATCGCCGAAAGCGGACGCGGGGCTTTCCACCTTTTTTTCCGCCAGCAGCTGGCCCATGGCCTTTTCCTGCACCAACCGGTTAAAAACCGTTTGTTCGTAAGTCTGTGCATCCATTCCCGCGGGCTGGTAAGGCTTTAAGCTGTCCAGCCGGCTAAAGTATTCGGTGGACCAGACGGGACGCGAGCCGACCAGGGCCACGGGCGCGGGCAGCTTTTTCAGCAGGGCGGCTTTGGCAAATGTAATGTGTCCGGTTTTCAGCCACAAAACCCCGCCGGCTAAAAGCAGGCCCGCAGCTAAAACCGCGGCTAAGATGGCCCAGCTAAAAATTTTGAACGCTTTTTTCATTCCGTGAAATATCTCCACCATTTTACGGGATTGCTTACCTCCTGGCTTGCGGCATAGCCTGGGGCATTGCTGTCCGTGCCGTCCACCTGGGTAAAGCTGTAGACTTTTTCCCCTTGTTTTTTTAGGTTGAGCTGTTCGCGCGCAACTTTTTCTTTGGAACTGAGCGAAGTCAGGTATTTAATCGAGGCTTCCATTTCCTGGTTTTTCTTTTCCACGCCGGCAATCTGGCTTTCCAGGCTGGCCTTTTCCGCGTCAATGCTCTTTTTTTCCCGGAACTGCTGGAAACGGATATAAAACAAAAATACGGTCAGGCCGAAAAGCAGCAAGAGCACGGTTTTCCTGGAAAAATATTCTTTAAACATGCACGGCCGAATTTAAGGCTTTGGCTTTAAGAATAGTTTCTTTCAAATCTTCAGGCTCGCGGATTTTATCCAGCACAAAAGTTTTGCTCGCATTGGAAAAAGTAATTATCACTTTACCGGTCTTAAACAGCGACTCCAAAATGCCCTGGGTCTTGCAGGAAATGGCGGCCACGGACTGCAGATCCACTTCTTCCACGGTTTTGGAAAAAAGGTTTTTGTACTCAACGGAAATAACCCGCTGGTTGGTCACCAGGTAAGCGTTAACCAGCCAGAGCAGGTATTTGTTCAAGGCATAGAGCAAAACCAGCACGGTCCAGAACAGGAGGATGCGGCGAAAAGCGGTAATGTCCTGCAAATCGTACTTGGCGTAAAACGCCCAGGGCAGATAAATCAGCACAAAAACCATGAGCACGGCCTTGCCCCAGACCCATTCGGTCTGGCGGCTTGCCAAGATTAGTTTTTCGTTTTCCCGAAGTTTTATTTTAAACATGGGTTTACTGCAAAAACGCCGCGCCAATGGTCATTATGACCAGGCCTAATACCATTACAATGGCCAGGCCGTACATAATTTTGTTTACCAGCTTGCGGTTGTTAAACATGCCTGTATTTTACCACATTTTTGACCCCAAGGCTTATACACAAGCCCGCCTTTACACTGGATGCAAAAGCCCATATAATTTGCAATTAGAAACCATAGGGAGGGTTTCTCAAGATATGAGCAGACGGAACCGTCGTCAACAGCAATCGCTTGCAGCCATGTGGCTGCTTCGGTTATTCTTCATTGTGGCAGGCGTCATTTTCCTGCTCCATTTGGCCAAAAACCAACAGGTGGCGCAAACCACTAACCCCCCATCGCCCAGTACCGCCGCTACAGCCGCTGTGCCGTAGCTTATCCGCCTCCGCTCCAACAAGGAAACGGCTGCCGGTCCCCTTTGCCGCGCAGTCGTTTTCATTTTGTCAGCAAAACAAAGCGCGTTCCCCTTTAGCCGGAGCTTTCAGGGAACGCGCGGGTTAGATTAGGCCAGTATGAGGCCGTTAGTTGAGGTTGGCCTTGCGGCTTCGGGCTTGCCACTCGTCCCAGCCAAGGCGGAACGCTGCAGTTGAGCCAACGTGGCTCTTGCCTTTGGTTTGGCCGTTGCCGTGCACCGGACAGTCGTCCGGCTCGTGCTGGGTAAAATGGATTTCCCCATCGGCGGTGAAGTTCATTACCGTGTGGATGTCTTCCGACTTGCCTTTCATTATTGTTTCACTCCTTGTGATTTGGGATACGCGGTCAGATAACTTGGTAATTTACCCAAATTCAGGAGTTTTGTCAATGCCCTAGCTTTCTTTTGCCTCTTTGTGTAAATCCGGCTCGTGCTTCATTAATTCGCGGAAGCTTTCGGCATCCCCGAACTCCACAAAGTTTTTGTAGTGCTCGTGGGCGTTAACCATTTTTTTGGCGTGCTTAATGGGGCACCAGTATTCTTCCGTGCGGCCAGCCACTTCCCGCACATACCCGGCCACGCCATTGGCATAGGAACAGTAGCCGCAGTTAATTTTTTGCAGCAAATTCAAGTAGGCCAGGTATTCGCGGTCAAAAACAATGTAGTCGTTGCGCTTTACTTTGGTAATGCCGTAAGCCGGAAAACACACAAACTGGTAAATGCTCACGCAGATATCCAAAAATACAAACGGCACAATCATGGCATAAATGACCGGCGCAGTGAGCACAGTTAAAATATTGGCATGAGTTACGTATTTAAACAGGCTAATCTTAAGTTCTTTTTGCCTTCTTAAAATTTCCTGCTCAAAAACCGCCCTCCCCTTTTCCAGGCCGTAAGACAATCTTGCCCGCTGCTTGGCGAGTTCCGCGTCCAGCTCGCTCTGCAAAGCCCTAATGTTTTCCATTAACCAGCTAATCCGTGACTTTTTTTCTTCGTTCTTCATTTAAAGATTTGAATAATAAATAGTTGTTATAGTATATCAGATTTGGGCTTTTGCCTATTTATAAAAAGGAATATACTGGATTTATGCTGAAAATACAGACGGGGGAAGTTGAAGCCTTGAAGGGCGCACATGCGCAATTCCGGGCAAATGAAAACGACCAGAGCCTCAAGGCCTTGGTGGTCAAGGCGGCCACCATCTTCGGGTGGACACCCGAAATGGCCAAGACGCGCATCCAGGAGCTCCTATGGGAAATAGGGTTACTCCTGGGCAGGGGCGTTGCCCTATCCGAGGAAACCTTTCTCCGGTACGCTACCAGTGCACACGAGAACGGATTCATCCCCGTTGCCCTCCGGCCCTAGCGGTGTTTACCGCATTCAAAAGGACGTCCCCAACCGCGCCGGGGACGTCCTGTTTTTAAAGTAAGATTATAAAAATGTCTGTTTGAATGGGCTGGGTTTCCATCTCCACATGTTAAACTCTTTTTCTGTTGGTAAGGTCACAGAGTCTAGTTTTTTACCAGTTTTTCTCTCAATATAATTTGCAAGTTCATTTTTTTGCAACCGCCTCTTGCTTTCAGGTGTATTCCAAGAATAAGAAGTCGCCCCAGTAAACAAATCACAAAGCTGAACCAATGAACATATGTGGGAATTACATGGTTGCATATGCTCAATTGGGCACTCAAGGTGTGACTCGGTATATTTTCTAGTTTTTTGTTGCCAATGTTCTTCCTTTGCTTGCCTGCTCTCTTCAAATTCGTCAATAACTATATGTAAACCTTTTTTTGTTTTGCCATCAAGAAATTTATCGGCATATCTACTGATAAGAAGGTGTAGAAATTTTAAACGAACTAATTCTATGCTGTTTTCGTGGTATTTTTTTAAGTTCAAAAGAGATTTTTCTACTACAACGAAACGAAAACATACGGGGATATCATCAAAGGCTAAATCAATAAAAAATTTATAAAAAGAAAGCATGTCGTTAGACATGCTCCTAACCTTGTTCCATTTAATTTCGCCCCAGCACTTCGAATTTAACCTTAGTGTTGTAACCTTTTTTTCGAATTCTGATAGTTTAGATTTAGACATCCAGACCGAACCGATTACCAGGTATTTATCTGAAGCCTGTATTCCACTTTCATCACATGCGACAAACATATCCTTATCACCCTACGATAATTTATTGTCTAAACTTTGTAGTGTACGTTCATATCTGTTATGTTCGCTCTTGTTTTGCAAATTAAACACCCTAATATTTGCCTTTTCTGAGCGAACAATTTCTCTCAAAATCTCTCTTTCCACACCCGATACTTTGATTACTTTTTTGTCTTTTTTCATAAGCGTATTTTTACTAGTGTCTCTAGTATATCACAAAATTATTTTTTCAACACTGCCAAAAAGGCTTCTTGGGGTATATCAACCTTCCCAATCTTCTTCATCCGCTTTTTGCCCTTTTTTTGCTTATTCAGTAACTTCATTTTGCGGGTAACGTCGCCGCCGTAGAGGTAGCCGGTTACGTCTTTGCGCAAAGCCGAAATGGTTTCGCGGGCTACAATTTTGCCGCCAATGGCAGCTTGGATGGCAATTTCAAACTGATGGCGGGGAATAAGCGTTTTGAGCTTTTCCACCAGTTCCTTGCCGTCTATGTGCGCGGTGGAGCGGTGCATAATGGCGGCCATGGCCGGCACAGGCTCGCTGGCCACTAAAATATCCACTTTGACCAAATCACCCGGGCGCTCTTCCATAAATTCGTAGTTCAGGCTGGCGTAGCCCGAGGACACGCTTTTTAGCTTATCGTAAAAGTCGGTAATGATGTTGGCCAAAGGCATTTCGAAAATCATGTCCACCCGGTCCTTGCCAATGTATTTAATGTCCTTGGAAATGGCGCGCCTTTGGGTGGCGATTTCCATAATTGGCCCAATGTAGTCGCTGGGAGTTAAAATGTTGACCGCCATCCAGGGTTCAAAAATTTCCTTAATGTGCGAAGGGTCCGGGAATTCCGCGGGGTTATGGATAAGCACTTCCTCGCCGCTGTTTTTGACCACGCGGTAAGCCACAGTAGGCGCGGTGAGCACCAAATCTAAATTGTATTCGCGGGTTAAGCGCTCCTGCACAATATCCATGTGGAGCAAACCCAAAAAGCCCGTGCGGAAGCCAAAGCCAATGCTGGGAATGTTCACGGGTTCAAATTCCAAAGCCGCGTCCGAAAGCTTGAGCTTTTCTATGGCATCGCGCAAGAGCGGATAGTCGTCGCCCGAAGTGGGAAAAATGGTGGCATAGACCATGGGCTTAATTTGCTTGTAGCCGGGCAAGGGCTCTACTGTTTGGCGTCCTTCGAACAGAGTCACCGTGTCGCCCACGCGCGCGCGGCTGACATCGCGCAAGCCCGTAACAATGTAGCCCACTTCGCTGGTGTTAAGCTGGCCGGATTTTTCGAACTTGGGGTTAAAGTAGCCGACTTCCAGGCTTTCCGCCTCGGTCTTGCTGCCCATGAGCCAAATTTTTTCGCGCGGGAACAATTCGCCATCCATAACGCGCACAAACACAATCACGCCTTTATGGATGTCGTAGCTGGAATCAAATATCAGGGCCTTAAGCGGCTTTTTGGAATCGCCCACGGGTTCGGGCACGCGCTCAATAATGGCCTTAAGTATGCCCTCCACGCCTTCGCCGGTTTTGCCGGAAGCGTAAAGGATTTCGTTTTCCTCAAAGCCGAACGCGTCCATAAGTTCACGCGCGGTTTCCTCGCGGTTGGAGTTGGGCAAGTCTATTTTGTTGACCACGGGAATTAGCTTTAGGTTGTGCTCCAAAGCCAAGTGCACGTTGGCCAAAGTCTGGGCCTCGATGCCCTGGGTGGAATCCACCACCAAAATAGCGCCCTCGCAGGCGTTTAAGGAGCGCGAAACTTCGTAGGTAAAATCCACGTGACCCGGCGTATCAATCAAATTCAAAAGGTACTTTTCGTTATTCAGCGTGTATTCCATGCGCACGGGCTGGAGCTTGATGGTAATGCCCCTCTCCCGCTCCAAATCCATGGTGTCCAAAAGCTGGCTTTTCATGTCCCGTTTGGCAACTGTGTGGGTAACTTCCAAAAGCCGGTCCGCGAGCGTGGATTTGCCGTGGTCAATATGCGCAATGATGCAAAAATTTCGGATATGCTTCAGGTCCATGTCCTTCGGGGGTCTTTCTTAAAACAGCTTCCTGGCCAATCGAACAGCCTGGGGTAATTTTACATAATATGCGCAAACAAATAAAGTGCTCAGGCCAAAGAACGCGGATACCCCAGATTGGACCAAAAGGCCCAAGCCCGTGTGGGTATCCAGCCAGGGTGCCAGCGCATACAGCCAGGCGTAGGTTACCAGGCCCATGGCCAAGCTCGCGGCCAAAATTTTAAGCAGGCTGTCAACGAGCTGCTGGTCAAACAAGCGGAGGGCGTGGCTATTGTCCACGGATTCAGAGAGGCTGTAGTGCAAGACCACAAACAGGGCTATGGCGTTTAAAATGCTGGAAAGGGTAAAACCCCAGGCAACCCCGGAAATCCCCATTCTCAGGCCCAAATAATACGCCAGAAAGGCGTTTAGAGCCATAGCGCCCAGGTTGATGACTACCGGAATCTTGGTATTGTGGCGCGCGTAAAAAGCTCGGGAGAACAGGGGTGAGAGCGCCTGGGTGAACAGCGAAATGCTGAAAATGCCCAATACCTGGAACGTGGCGCGCGTATCGTCCCAGTTAAATTTACCTGCGCCAAAAGCCAGGCGCACGGCATGGGCCCGGAGCAGCAAAAGCAGGATGCTGATGGGGATAATGTAAAAAGAAATCTGCACAATGGTTTCGCGCAGACTGTTCAGGAATTTTTCGTGCTCCTGCCGGGCATACTCTTCGGAGAGCACGGGGAAAATGGCCACGGCCGAAGAAATGGCAAAAATACCCACAGGCACGGCCTGCAAATTGTTGGCCAAAGTAAAAACCGCAATGGAGCCGGAAGCTAAAACCGAACCGACCACGGAACCGATAAGCAGGCTGACCTGGGAATTATCCACGCCAATAATGCGGGGCAAGAACAGACGGCCGATTTTCCGCACGGCTTCGTCTTTAATATCCAAAACCGGCTGCCAAGAAAAGCCCAACGACAGCACTTCGGGGATTTGGCAGAGCGCGTGCAGCACGGCGCCCAAAATAACGCCCAGACCCAAACCCATAATGCCCAGCTTGGGGTACAAGACCAGCAGACCGAAAATGATGCCCAGGTTATAGAGCACGGGCGCAAAACCCACGATGAAAAAACGCTTGCTGGCATTGAGCACGCTGCTAAAGACGTTGGAAATGGTAAAAATTATCGGCGACAGCAGGAAGATGCGGGTCAAGAGCAAGGTGTTTTGCAGTTTTTGCCCCGTAAAACCCGGGACCAGCAAATGCGTGAGCGGTTTGGAGAGCAGCAAGAGCAGCAGGCAAAAGAGAGTCATAATGCCCGCGGAAAAATTGAGTACGGTGTTGGCGTTTTTTATGGCCCGCTGCTTGTCTTTAATCAGCAGGGAAGTAAACACGGGAATAAAAGCCACGGACAGCGTGCCCAATACCAGTAAATTGAAGATTAAATCCGGGATGCGGAAAGCGGCGTAGTATGCGTCCAGGATATCCCCCGCCCCGAATTTGGAGGCAAACAAGCGGTCGCGCAGCAGCCCCACCAAGCGCGAGGCCAGCGTTAAAAAGCCCACGATGAGCGCGGCTTTGGAGCTGTTAAAATTGGTTTCCAGATTTTTTAGGCCAAGCATAATTGGGTTAGCGCCTTACGAACACGGCGCCCAGCACCTGGTCGCGGTTTAATTCCAAAGTTTGGGAATACGAATCGGCAGTCAGGTCCTGGGGCTGGAAATTGGACCATTCCAAACGGCGGTTGTCGAAGTGCACTTCCTGGGTAAAATTTTGGTTCTGCGCACCCGGCTGCTTTTGCAGCAGCAGGCTGTAGCGGTCGATGTCTTTTAGCTTAAACGGCAGCTGGTAGACCAGATTTATGTCGCGCGTCTGCCCCCCGTCCAGCTTTTGCCAGTTGCCGAAGAACGTTTTACCGCTTTCCGTGCCAATGGTCGTGCCGCTGACCAGGTCGCGCACCGCGCCCTTTTCCCAGGCCATAACCTCTTCATCGGTTTTTTGATCCAAAGGTTTTTGCATGTCCAATACTTTGTAATCGAAACCCTGGTTTTCCAGAAGCTTGGAGCCGGCGGGCACGAGCACGCGGATAAAACTGTTATTGAAAGTCTGGTCCAAAAGCGGCAGCTTGTTGTGCCGGGTAATGGTCAAGTGGTTGGTAATTGTGCCATCAAGCGCGATGTCCGTAACCAGTTTTATGCTTTGATCCACGTAAAGATCGCTCTTGGTGGCGCCCAAATTTGCACCCACAACCGACAAGTAGTCGCGATCCGTGTCCAGAATGTGCCCGGACCAGTTAAAACTTTGGTACAAATTCTGCAGCGGCTCGTTCCGGGAGTATAGCAAAATCTGCTTCTCGTTCAAATTTTTCTGCAAGGCTTCCAGAAACTGCGGCTTTTGGTCCGGCGCCAGCTTGGCCAGGCGGTCGAAGAGCACCGGCACCAGGTCGGCCAAAATTTGTTTGGGTTTATTTTCCGGCATGGTGGCGTATTCCGAGCTGACCACCTGGGTCAATTCCACAAAATTATCAGGCGTGAGGGTTACGTTGTACTTGGGCATGTCCACCGGCCCGGTCAGGCGCAGCAAATCGATAATCAGGTTAGGCGTCAGGGCGATAATGATATCGGGCGTTTCCCCGCCTTCCTTTTCGTAAAAAGCGGATAGCTTGCGCGCGGAATCCGGAAAATCGGCAAACCAGTTGGCGTCGCGCATGTACCAGCGGTTATTGACGTTGAGCACGGGCTGAGGCGGCGCAATATTGTCCTGCAGCTGGCCGTCGAGCGCGTAAATGCTGTCGATTTTCAGCGTGCTAATGTTGCCGTCCTTCACGTTCAGGCTGGCAAAGCTGCCGACAAACCCGCCGGTGGGCCGGAGCTCGTTGTTGTTTTCCAAAACCACCAGGATGCGGTTCTGGCCGGAAAAGGTTAAGCGGAAAAGTTCGAACAGGCTTTTCAGATTCTGGAAATTTTTGGCCAGCTCGGCAAAACTGCCGGCTTTTTCCACATAACTTTCGCGGTAGCCGGCAGGCAGGCTGTTCGGGTCAATGTTTTGGAGGTTGTTTTCAATCAATAAAATCCCCCGGCTGATTTTGGCCACGGAGGCATCCATGCGATCCATAAGCTCCGGAAACTGAGTGTTGCCAGTGACGGCAAAACCCGCTGGCGTAATTTGCAGCTGGTTCATCTGTTCGGCGAATGCCGAAAATTCCGAGCCCACGCTGGCCGCCTGCTGGGCCGTTTGCACCAGCAAATCTGCCTGGTGTTTGACCGGCGCCAAATTGACCAGGCCGCCCAGCATGCTGCCCATTTGCGTAAGTTCGTCCCGGCCGGTGTTAAAGCTGCGCTCGGCCAGGGCAAAACTGTTGCCCGCGGCCGCAAAGTTTTGTTCGCCTAAATCGGTTTTGGCTTTTTGGAACTGCTCCAGACCCGCGGCCGTAAACTGCAAAACTTTGTTTTGGGTATCCACGGCCTTGGCGGCCAGGCGGAAACCCTCAATCAGGCCCAGGGGCAAAAGCAGTACAATAACGAACACGGTAAAGTTCATGGCCGGCCGCGCCTGGCTAAACTTGTGGAAGCGCTGCTTTAACGACTTGCCCGTACGCCGCCAGTCCGTGACGGAAAAAACTTTTATGAGCCGGGAAAACTCGTACAGGACATAGCCCACCCAGTAAGCCACTTCGTACAAGCCCCGGCCCAGCCAGAATAAGAACTTTTTACCCGAAGGGTATCTGCGCTTTGGGCCGTCGCTCAAGCGTAAAAAAGCCTGCTGGTGATAGTAAAATTTAAATTTTTTGCGTTTGAGCATGGTTTTAAGTTTTGGCTTGCCTGGAAATATTCAGCAAAACGCCTACGGCAGACAGGTTAATCAGCATGGCAGAGCTGCCATAGCTGAAAAAAGGCAGCGGAATGCCGGTTAAAGGCAGCAGTTTAACCATGGCTCCGATGTTGATTATGGCCTGTAAGGCAATCCAGGCCGTGATTCCAAAAGCGGTCAGGCGGCCAAATTCGTCGGGCGCTTTTTTGGCCAGAGTAATGCCTCGGATTAAAAAAGCGACAAATAGCCCGAGAATGGCGGTAATCCGGATAAAGCCCAATTCTTCGGCCGTGACCGCAAAAATGGAATCACCCATAACTTCGGGCAGATAGCTGTGTTTTTGGCGCGAGAGGCCGTAGCCATAACCCCACAGCCCGCCGGAGCCCACGGCCAAAAGCGCTTGGTTTACATGGTAGCTGATGCCCTGCGGATCGGAGGCGGGATTCAGGAAGGCAGTAATGCGCTTTAAGCGATAGGGCTCGAAGTGGACAATGGCATAGGTCAGCAGGAAACCGGATACTGCGGCCCAGAATAAATATTTCCAGTTGACACCCCCGACAATCAGCATAAAAAAAGATACGCCCACGAGCACGGACATGGTGCCAAAATCGGGCTGCCACAAAATCATGCCCGCAAATAAGGCCACAATTATCAGTGACGGCAAGAGGCCTAAGGTAAAATCGTTAATGGCCTTGCCCTTTTTTCCGATCCAGGCGGCAATGTAAAAAACCAAAACGATTTTAGCCAGCTCTGCGGGCTGAAAAGTAGTAAAACCCAAATTCAGCCAGCGGCTCGCCCCGCCCGCAGACACGCCCAAAGGCGTCAGCTTGGTGGCCGCCAGCAAACCCAAGGAAACCACCACCAGCAAAGGCAGATTTTTCTGCCAAAAATGGTAATCAATCCGGGAGGCAACGTACATGCCGATTAGCCCGAAGACCACCCCGCTCAGCAGCTGCTTTTGTATGTAATAAGTGGAGTTGCCCGAATGCTTGAAAGATTCCACGGCCGAAGCCGAATAGAGGGAAACCAGGCCTACGGCCAAAAGCGCCAGAGTGATGCCCAGCAAAGCATAATCGAAGTTGGAGCTTTTTTTTACCATAAGGATTATTTCACCAGGCGCTTAAAAGTTTCGCCGCGCTGTTTGTAGTTTTTGAACATATCAAAGGAGGCGCAGGCTGGGCTGAGCAGCACCACATCACCTTTTTTGGCCGCAGACCGGGCTTGCCGGAACACGGCGGAAAAAGTTTTGCCGCCCGTGGCGATTTTTTCCGCGGGCATGCGGGCGTACCTGAGCGCAGCCAGGATGCGCGGCGCTTCGCTGCCATAAACCACGGCCTTGCGCAGGTTGCTCTGTTCGGCCAGCATTTTGGCTAACGGCCGGAAGTTGGAATTTTTACCCGAACCTCCGAGCAGCAGCACAACAGGCTCCCCAAAGGCCCGAATTGCCGCCATGGTGGTTTCCGGAATGGTGGAAAAGGAATCGTTATAATATTTGATCCCGGCTTTTTGACCCGCAAACTCCAAGCGGTGTTCCAGGCCGCGGAATTGGCGCAAAACTTTTCTGATTGCCGCCAGGCCGCAGCCGGCCAAATGGGCCGCCTCGCTTGCAGCGCAGGCGTTTTCCCAGTTGTGCTCGCCAATCAACGCCAATTCGGATACGGGGATAATCGGCAAAACCTGCTTGGCTTTTTTGAGTACGATTTTTCCGTCTAATACGCAGCAGCCCTGGGGTACGCTTCCAAAACGGCTGACGTAACTTTTTTGGCCCCGGCCCAGCCGGCCCACGGCTTTCGAACCTGGGTAATCCTGGTTAACGACGGCAAAATCTTTCTTTTGCTGAAACCGGGTAATCCCGGTTTTGCTTTGCCAATAATCCCCTCGGCCTCTGTGCCAGTTTAAATGTTCGCTAGTGGTCATGAGCACTACGGCAATATGCGGGCTGGCCTGGACTTCGCGCAACTGGAAACTGGAAAGTTCAAATACAACCCAGTCGGCCGGCTTCAGCTTGTCGTAAATTTCCAAAGCCTGCAATTTGCCGATGTTGCCCGTAAGGTAAGCCGGCCGGCCGGCCGCTTTCAGCATTTCATAAATAAGCGTGCTGGTTGTGCCCTTGCCTTTGGTGCCGGTTACCCCGATAGTGCGTTGGCTGTAAGCCTGCAAAAATTCCGCGGTCTGGCTGGTAAGCTTTGCTGTTTTAGGCAGCCGCTTTAGTTCCCTCGGCGGAATCCCCGGGCTTTTAAAAATCACCTCGAAGCCCTGGAGCTTGAAAAAAGCCTGTTTGCCGAATACCGCGGCCCCGCAATGCCGTTTTATGAACTGGCGGTCTGCCACGGAAAAGCTATTTGCCGGACTTTGATCAAAGAGCACGGGTTTTATGCCGTGCCTTGAGAGATAGCCTATAACCGTTTTGCCTTCCACGCCGAAACCCAAAACGGCAATTTTTTTCTGGCGCAACTCGCTTAACATGTTTAGCTTTTCCTTAAGACATAGCCGGGCAGCTGGCTGGTGAGCTTGCCTTCAGCCAGCGCGGGCTTGCCGTTGACGAATACGTAATCGATTCCCTGGCTGAATTGGTAAGGGTTTTGGTAGCTGGCCTGGGAGCCAATTTTGGCCGGATCGAAAATAACCAAATCCGCAAAATTGCCAATCTTAATTTCACCCCGCTTTTTGAGGCCAATTTTGGCTGCCGGCCCCGAAGTCAGTTTCTTAATGGCTTTTTCCAGCGGCATGGCGTTTTCAGCCAGGGCCATGTTTAAAAATTTCGGGGCGCTGCCGAAACAGCGCGGGTGCACCAGCTTGTCTTTAACCGTTTCCGGAAAACCGCCGCCATCCGTAGCCACAAACGAGAGCGGATGGAAAATTGCCTGTTTAACCTGGTCGGGATTGAGGCTTTCTTCAAAGACCAGAACCTCGCTGCCGCCGTTCTGAATAATGTGCAAAACCGCCTGTTCGCTGGAGACTTCCATATTTTTGGCAATCTGCCCGATGGTCTTGCCCATGAAATTCAGCTTATTGGCCGTGGAGGCTACCAGCATGGAAGGGAATTTGACGTTGAGGTTGTTGAGGTAGGACAAAATTTTATTTTTCTGGATGGGATTTTCAAAATGCTTGAGCATCACCTGCCGTCCGCCCTCAATCGCCCAGCGCGGCAGATAAGCATACAGCGGCTGCCAGATTGCAGTGTAAGGGTATGCGTCAAAGTGCACGTTATAGCCTTTATGGTAGGCATTTTCGATCTTCTGGATGACTTCCTCGAATTTTTGCCAGTTATTTTCGTTGCGGACTTTGAAATGGGAAATTTTCAAGTTGACTTCCGTGCTGCGCGCAATATCCAGGGATTCTTCCACGGCCTCGGAGACTTCCGAACCTTCGCTGCGCAAATGGATGGAAAACAAGGCTTTTTTTTGGGTCAAGATTTTGGCCAGTTCGTAGAGTTCGATTTCGGAAATAATAATCTCGTGCGAGTAGGACAGGCCGCTGGACATGCCGAAAGCGCCGGCATCAATGCTTTCGGACAAGAATTTTTTTAAGGCCGCCAGCTCTTCTTTCTCCAGGCTCCGCACCTGGTCGCCGACAATGCCGCGCCTTAAGGTGGAATACCCCACCAGGCTGGCCACGTTGCAGGCGAAACGGTGGCGGGAAAGCTCCTCAATGTACTCACTGAACGACTGCCAGTTGATGTTTGCGCCTTCCAGGTTATGCCATTTCTGCACGGACAAAAGCGCGTCGTGCGACAAGAGCGGCGCTAAACTGGCCCCGCAGTTGCCGATGACAATGCTGGTAAAGCCTTGGGTAACTAGGCTGTCAAACCGGGGATTGTCAAAAACCTGCCAGTAGCTGTCGCTGTGGTTCTGCAAATCAACAAAGCCCGGGGCCAGCACTTTGCCGCCCGCATCAATAACGCTTTCCGCCTCAATGTTGATGCTTTGGTCAATGTTGACAATTTTGTCGCCCTGGATGGCCACGTCGGCCTTGCGGGACGGCTCGCCGGTGCCGTCCACCAGCTGGCAATTTTTGATTAACAGCGAATACATAAGGTTAGGTTATGAAATAAATAATAACGCCGACAATGCTCATGACCGCGGAAATAATCCAAAAACGCATGGTGATTTTTGTTTCCGGCCAGCCAATCGCCTGAAAATGGTTGTGCAGGGGCGAGGAAAGGAAAACTTTCCGGCCCAGAAACTTTTTGGAAAAAATTTGGATAATTGTGGAAAGGGCTTCCAGTAAAAAAATTACGCCGATAATCGGGATAAGCAGCACGGAGTTGGTAAGGAAAGCGACCACGGCCAGGAGCACGCCCAGTCCCATGGAGCCCGTATCGCCCATAAAGAACCGGGCAGGGTAGACATTAAACCACAGAAAAGCGAGAAGTGAGCCGCACACCACGCCAAGCAGGCTGGCTAAGTCGTTTTTGCCTTGAATGTAGGCAATCAGCGCAAAGCCGAAGAAGGCCAAAGAAAGTATCCCGCCGGCCAAACCGTCCAAACCATCAGTCTGGTTGACCGAAAAACTGGTTGCCACCACCGTAAAAATAAAAAAAGGAATGTACCACCAGCCTAAATCGATGGAGCCGTAGAAAGGCACGTGGATGGAGGAAAAATCCAGCTTAAAATAAAACCACCAGGCACCGATGGCCGCCACCAGCACGTACAGCCAAAGCTTGGAACGGAACCTGAGTCCCCGGCCATTGTGGCCCAAGCGCCGGGCATCCAGCCAATCATCAACCAAGCCCACCAGCGATGCCCCCAAAAAAGCGCCTAAAGGCAGCAGGGTTTCTTTGCGCGTCAAAAAATTTAAATGTGCGGCCCAGGACCAGTCCGTAAAAGTTTTTAGCAGCCAGAGCAAGCCGGCCAAGGCGCAGGTTGTGCCCCAAACCAGCACGCCGCCCATTGTAGGCGTACCGGCCTTGCTGGCATGAAGTTTGGAAAAGAGAGGCGTGCTGCCGTCGTTGCGGATCTGCTTGCCCAATTTGTTGCGGTAAAGAAAAGCGGTTAAAAGCGGGGTAACCAGGAAAGCGGCAATAAAAGAAAGCGAGGATAGCGTGAAAATCTTGTTGAGGATTGAGTCAACCATATTGGCTTTATTTTACCACAAAACGCGCGTTTTCCCAAATAACTATTTAGCCAAACGGAAATTTTTTATTACTTCATCTATCAGTCTTAAGGCATCTGCCTCCCTGTTCTGGCTGCCCAGGACAATTACCACCACCGGGTGCCCTTCAACGTAGGTTTTCAGCGCAATGGAGCCCAGAGTGGTTTCAGTGTAGCCTGTCTTAATCGCGTAAATGTTTTTTCTGCTGCCTACCAGCTTGTTGGTGGCCCGCGCCCGGTAGGTTTCGTTAAAACTGCCCTTAAACGAATACCCGGTTTTAGACTCCAGAGCGGTAAAAGCACGCAGCTCCTGGGTCTGGTTGACCAGCTTTTTTAAATCATTGGCCGTAGAATAATTATTTCCGTAGTCAAACCCGAACGGGTTGCCAAAATGGGAACTGTTCATGCCCAAGCCTTGGGCTACTTGGTTCATCAGGCTTACTGTGCTTTGCCCGGTCTGGGTTTTTACCACCGAAGCCAATACGCCGGCAGCGTCGTTTTCCGAGCCCACCAGCATGGCATTGAAAATATCCAGGGTTTTAATCCGGTCGCCGGGCCGGAGCTTCAGGCTTGGGCTAATGCTGGAATCCGTGCTGGAAGGCACGATAATCTCCCCTGCCATGTTTAACTGCTGGTAAGCCGTATAAGCCGTAAGCAGCTTGGTCAGGCTGGCGATACCTAAACGCTGGTCCGGGTCGCGGGCCAGCAAATCCTGGCCGGTTTCGGCGTCGTAGACTAAAAAGCTCTTGGCAGACACGCCGTCCAATTTCAGCTGGCCTGTTTCCTCAAACAGGCGGGGCAATACAGGCTGCTCCGGCCCCCGGAGCGGGGCGGAAATGGCTCCTAAAACCTGGGGCGCGGGGTCCTGAGCCGCAAAACCGCGCTCGGCAGGCCCGGGTTTCAAAAAAACCCATAACCCGAGCCCGGTCATGGCTAAAAAATTAAAAAAAACCGCGCTCCAGAATATCCTTTTTAAAAGTTTTTGTTTTTGTGTCTGTTCCATGTAAAATGCGTATATTCTCATTATAAAGCATGGTTGACAAAAGAAAAAATTGTGGATAAGATGAATTGCAGATTAAAAAATATCCCAACAAAATATGAGTGAAATCACTTTAAACAGCGGAAATTTTGAAAAAGAAGTCTTAAACTCGCCCATTCCGGTACTCGTGGATTTTTGGGCAGTATGGTGCGGGCCTTGCCGGGCAGTAGCTCCGGTAATCGAAGAACTGGCCAAGGAATACGAAGGCAAAATCAAAGTAGGCAAGGTAAATGTGGATGAAAACAACGAACTGGCTTCACGTTACGGCGTAATGAGCATCCCGACAATGAAATATTTCAAAGACGGCAAGATAGTTAACGAGATAATCGGCGCAGCACCCAAAGCCCAATTCGAAGAAGCTATTAAAAAGCTGGTATAAGCTTGTCCAAATTTAAAAAACCTCCCTTTCGGGAGGTTTTTTGTTTAGAATCTGTGTGGCTGGTTGGGCAAAATTACGGTTTTGGCTTGGGCCGGTTCAGGCTGAGGCGGGTCAGGTTGCGGAGCCTCAGGAGCCGGGGCGGAAAAAACCTGCCTATCTTTTTGCATGGCGGCAACCGTATCCCAAATAGGGTTTTCTTTTTTGGGTTTAACCTGTTTTTTATGGGCTAATGGATTAGGTCTTTTGGGCGGCCTGGGTTGCTGGCTCTGCTGCGGATGCCGATTTTGCTGTTTTTGCACTTCCTGCCTGGGCGCGCTTTTAGGTTTAGACTGGACCGGCAGCGCCTGCACGCTTACCGTGTGGCTGGGGGCCTCCTCCGGCGCTTGCATGGGCGGCAATTCTTCTTCAGCGTTTGTTTTTTCCTCGTCTTCATCCTCTTCTGCGGGCTCTTTGCCAATTAGCAGCGCCGCCCCCTGGTGGTAATCCGCGCCCATCCAGCGGGTAATCCTTTCTTCCACTTCGGCCACGGGGTTGCTGTAGCGCTCCCTGGAAACTTTCAGTACTTTTTCAAAGTTGCCCGTAAAATAGTCGGGGCTGGCGGGGATGGTGACGGCTGAAAACGGCTCGCTGGCAACGCCGTTGATCATCAGTTTTAAAATAACGTGATACTTGGGCAGATTTACCATATCGGTCGGGGTGAATGTGGGGGCAAACTCCGTTTCCAAAAATTCGGCGTCAGCTGCGCCTATGCGAAAGATAACCATGGTACCCACGTTCCCGAAAATAGCATCCCTCACCTTGGTGCTTTTGTCGTTTTCCAGCTGGGCGATATACTGGTGGCCGACAATCAGGTTTAAGCGGTATTTCCGGGCTTCGCTCAAAATGGTAGCAAAGCTGTCCGTGGCAAAGTTTTGGAACTCGTCCACGTACAGGTAAAAGTCGGAGCGCTCGTTTTCGGGCATGTCGGTGCGGGACATGGCGGCGAGCTGCAGTTTGGTGACCAGCATGGAACCGAGCAGGGCGGAATTATTTTCGCCTACGCGGCCTTTGGACAAATCCATAATTAAAATTTTCTTTTTGTCCATAATTTCCCGAAGGTCAATAGTGCTTTTGGGCTGGCCCACGATGTTTCGGACAATCGCGGACGACAAAAATTGCCCCACCTTGTTCTGAATCGGCGCAATGGCCTCAGTGCGGTACTTTTCGTTGTAGTTGGCGTATTCGTCGGTCCAAAACGCCCTGACTACGGGGTCCTTAATGTTGTCCACGATGCGCTTGCGATATTTTTTGTCCACATACATGCGGGTAATGCCCAGCAGCGTGTTGCCCGGGCTTTCCAGAAGGGCCAGCACGGTGTTATTGAGGATGTACTCCATGCGGGCTGACCAGACATTGGCCCAGATTTTAGTAAAAACCCCCATCAGGCCGGAAGCCACCAAGTGCTTGTAGCGGCTTTCCACGGACTCCAGAATGTTAAAGGCAATGGGATTTTCTAAGTCTGCGGGATTGAAATACACCACGTCATTGACGCGGCTGGGCGGCACGCAGTCCAAAATCCGCTGGATGGAATCGCCGTGCGGATCCAAGAAGGCCAGGCCGTGACCGTTGCGGATATCCTGAATGGCCATATTCTCCATAACCGTGGTTTTGCCCATGCCTGTCTTGCCGATCAGGTACATATGGCGCCGACGGTCATCAGTCTTAATGCCAAAAGGCACTTCGCGGTTCCGGAAGTTGGTTTTTGCAAATAAAGTGATTGTGTCTGGGGTTTCCATGAAAATTAGCTTAGCTCCTCAAGAATAGGCAAATTAGCCGGTGGCTGGGATTTTTTGCTCATGGTTTTTTCAATACTGGAAGCCACGGAAGTTTCCTTGGTGGTAATCGGGAAATGGTAGATAGTGGCAATTTCTTCCACGTTCAGCACGTACATGGGCAGGCCGATGTGGATGTCGCGGTTTTTGTAACCTTTAAAAATGTGCCGTTTTTTCTTCCGGAGCAGGTAGTCCAAGTAGGGTTTTTCCAAAGTGGGCGAAATGTAGTAATCCGCCCCGACCCAGGTATTGCTGACATCGGGTTTGAACTTGTTGGAATTAGCCGTGCCGAGCGGCCGGTATGCGCCGATAATCAAGCCTTTTTTGGTGGGGTCAAACTTGTCCCTGGGGGCAATATATAAATGCCGGATTTTAGCCTTGTAGCCTGGCTTGCCAATTTTTCGTTCCACCAAATTCACCCGCTCTTTTTGCGTTTCCGTCATGCTCATCCAATTGTTTTTCGGGCCCTTATCCTCCGCACCGTGCGCTCCGTGGGCGCCGTGCCCGCCGCCAAACAGCAAATTTTTCAGGCTGAACTGCGCAAACTTGTTAAACGGCGTCATGGCCACATCTTTCAGCTTCACATCATGCTCCGCCTCTTCGCCAATCAGCTCTTTCACCATAGCTTCGCCGTGGGGCTTCCATTCATCATCGGCCAGAGGCTGAAGGATAACCTGGATGCCGTAAAATTCGTAGGGCTGCATTTTATTAAGCGCCTCGAACAAGTTGGCCAAAGGATCGATAATTTTTTCCTCCGCGGACAGATGCTCAAAATCCCGGTAGGTCTTAATCGGAAAAACAAAATCTTCAGTCAGCTTGAATTCCGTACCCCAAATATCGTACTGGCTCTTTTCATCATTGTGGTCAAACTGGAAGTTCTCCATGTAATCATCGGCCTCGGTTATTTCCACGTCCGGGTAATGGGAATAAAACGCCGACTCCACCAGGCCCCGGCTATCTTTGGGTACGCGCACAATAAAGGAAATTTTGCCGCCCATGCTGATCAGTTCCAGAGAATACCATTTCTGAATGCGCCCCTCAATGTAGATTTGCGGAAAAGTCAGGCCGCTGTGGAGCGCGTGCATCTGGGAAAAAATGGTCTCCACGGCCAAAGTACTGGCCAAGTTGTCCTTGGGCACTTTAATATTGAGAAGCACCCAGTCAATGCTGTGCACAAACTGGTGCTCAATTTCTTTGCGGTAGCTTTTATAGAGGATATACAGCAGCGCGCCGATAACTGAAAATATCAAAAGACCTCCCGTTGCTTTCAGTATATCCAGTGGGTTGGGCAGAATTCCCTGAAAAATGTCCATTTTGTTTTATCTTCCGTTTTTATGTCTAGGCCAGCGCGTAAAGGTTCTTGCCGACTTTCTTGAATAATTTTTTATTGGAAAGACTGACTAAAATCGTATTTTTCTTGACCTGCCTAACTTTCATCACCTCTTCGATAATTTTTTCTTTCGGCATAGGCTGGCCGTATTTTTTGAGGATTTCAGAAATGACATCCGACACAACCCCGGGTTTAAAACCCCATTCGGCGAGGGCATAAATGCCGCGGCCGATAAGCACAAACCTTTGATCCTTAATCAGTTCGTTGTGTACGGTCTCTTTGTAGGCGGTTTTGCTGTCGAATTTGGCCTTGTTGATCATTTCGGTAATGGCCGAATAGTGTTCCGGCTTCTTGTGGTATTTCATAACCAAGTACGCCTTGTCGCCGACGTCTTTGGGCACAATTTCCTTCCAGTGGCTGAGACCGAATTCACCGAACACGTTCTTTTCAATCTCTACGGCAAGTTCCAAAAAGTTGATAATGGTTTTGTCATTCAGCTCCACTTGATTGTCCTGGTAAAATTGAGTCTGTTTAAAATGCTGCAAGAATTCTTCGGCTTGCAGGGGTTTTTGCTTCTCGGCAATGATTTTTTTGCCCTGGTCCACGAACCCGTGGAGCAAATCTTCCTTAAACAGGACCATAACCCAGTTTTTTTTATAGTTATCGTGGATGAAATTATCCAGTTCTTCAATGAGGTTCAGCAAAAAAATCACCGCGTTTTTTTCTTGCTCATCCTTGATGTTCAGGTTCAAAAGCAGGTTCTCTTCCGCAATAATGCGGCCATGCTCGGAGATGATGTTGAGAATAAATTCTTTGGTTGCGTTGAAGCTGGAGTATTTGGAGCTGGTTTTTTTCAGGTGCTTCATCAGATCCTTCTCAATCTGCCGGACGCGCTCCCTGGTAAGGTTTTGCTCCTGCCCAATAGCAGCCAAAGTTTTGACTCCCCGGCCTTCCAGCCCGTAGCGGTGCGCCAAAATCTGCCTGTCGCGTTCTTTCAGGTTCTGCAAAATCTCTTTTACGATGTCCACAGGGCGCATCTGTTGGATGGTCTCGTTCTGTTTGGTTGTAATGATTGTGTCGAGAATTCCCATAGAGGAGTTTTAATATCGACCTCAGTATAGCACAAAGCATAAGGTTTGTCAAATATACCCCCTTGATACTGGTTGGAAATAAAAGCACCCGCTTTTACGCGGGTGCAAAGTTTGTGATTTTGGGCATTTTATTGCCTAATTATCTACTTTTGTGCTTTCCAGTTTTGCCACACAACCAGGATAGGGCTGGCGATAAAAATGGAAGAATAAGTCCCCACAAAAATACCGATAAACAAGGCAAGGACAAAATATCTAATGGTGTCGCCGCCGAAAAGCAAAAGAGTCAGCAAGACAAACAGCACCGTCAGGCTGGTATTTAAGGACCTGACAATTGTCTGGCCGATGCTTTTATTTACCACGTATTCAATGGACTGGCCGGAGTAGACCTTCAGGTTTTCACGGATCCGGTCAAACACGACAATCGTGTCGTGCACGGAAAAGCCTAAAACGGTGAGCAGGGCGGTAACAAACATCCCGTCAATCTCCACCCCTTTAAAATGGCCGAGGACGGAGAAAACGCCAAGTACGAACAACAAGTCGTGAAGCAGGGCAACAACCGCTGACCAGCCAAAACGCCACGAAGTAATGGGTTTAGGCACCCGGCGGAAGGCATAGGCAATGTAAGCCACAATACCCAGAGACACCATCACCAGCTGCAAAATTGCATCGCGGCGCAGTTCATTGCCAATAACCGGGCCAATGGAGTCGAACTTGGCTTCCTTAAACTCCCCTATCTGCTGCTTTAAATCGGCCAGCATTTTATCGTGGATTGCTTTGTCCACGCTTTCGGTTTTGATAATCAGACCGTTCTCTTCCGAAGTCTGCAGCTGATAGTTGCCGATATTTTCCGTGGCCAGCACGTCCTTGACTTTCTGTAAATCGTATTTCTGGTCAAACTTTAGCTCGGTCAGGGTGCCGCCTTTGAAATCTATGCCCAGCCGGAGGCCGAACATGGAAAGCGAGATGACGCCGAAAGCCAGGATAAGCCCGGAAACCGTAAACCAAAATTTGTAGTATTTGAGGGTATTAAACATTGTCTTTTGTTGCCTTAATTTTGCTGACCCCGAAGAGCCAGGGGTGTGTAAGGATGTTGTTGCCGACAAACAGCTTTAAGAAAGTCCGGGTCACGGTAATTGCGGTAAACATGGAAATCAGAATGCCGATGCTCAAAGTCACGGCAAAACCTTTGATGCTCGGAGTGCCGAACATGTAGAGGATTAGCGTGGTTATCAGGCTGGACACGTTGGAATCGCGAATGGAAAGCCAGGCACGGTCGAAACCGTCGTCTACGGCCTTGGCAATATCCTTGCCTGCCCGGATCTCTTCCTTCAAACGCTCAAATATTAGAATGTTGGCGTCAACCGCCATGCCAATGGACAAGATAAAGCCCGCGATACCAGCCAAAGTCAGAGTGACCGGAGAAAGCGCGCCTGCAAGCATCAAAATAATGTAGCTGAGTAAGGCCAAAAAGCCAAACCATGCATTCACCGTTAGGCCCAAAAAGAAAAACAGGCCGACAAGCACCACGGCCACGGGCGAGATGCCGATTTTAAACACTGACAGCGAGACTACGGCGTACACCATGAGGGCGCAAACAGCTAAAAAGCCGGGGAAACGGTAATAACTGATCATAAACAGGGCAATCATGAGTATGCCCAAAATTCCAGCAATTAATGACTTCTGGATAGATTCCTTGCCCAAAGTTGCGCCGACATTCTGCTGGGAAACCAGCTGGATAGGCACGGGCAAAGCGCCGCTGTTTAAGTTGGTGGCAAGGCTCTTGGCTTCCTGCACTGAGAAATTTCCGCTGATAACGGCAACACCGTCGGTAATGGCGGTTTGCACGGTGGGTGCGCTGATTAGCTGCTTGTCCAGAAAAATAGCCACGGGCTTGCCAATATTGGCCGAGGTAATTTGGCCGAAAAGTTTTTTGCCTTCGTCATTAAACTCCAGCCTGACAACGGGCTGGTTTGAAAGCCCGCCGCTGGTCTGAAAATCAACCGAAGCTTTTTGCAGCTGCTTGCCGGAAAGCCCGGTCGGCTTCCAGCCCGCCATGGCATCCACGCTGACCTCACCCTTGCTGTTGGGTTGGACTTGCGGAGTCGTGCCGTCCTGGATCCGGAAATCCAGATAAGGCGTCTTGCCAATCTGGTCAATGGCTTCGTTTACATCTTTGATACCGGGCAGTTCAATAATTATCCGATCCTGGCCAGAGACCGCCACTTGGGGTTCGGCCAAGCCAAAGCTGTTAACACGGCGCTCAATTACGTCCCGGATGGCGTTTAAGGCATCGGCGCGGTCCTGGGGCTTGATATCTTTAAAATCCGCCTGGTAAACCAGGTGGGCCCCGCCCTGCAGGTCCAAGCCCAAACGGGTCTTGAAGACTTGGCTATATTTGATTTTAAGGCTGTTTAAGTCAATTTTACTGCCCTTGGGGTAGGCAATCCAGGCAGCGCCTGCAAATAGCACCAAAATAGCGAACAAAGAAAGGTATAACTTAAGTTTAGGTTTCATTGGCATTAAAAAATACCGGTTAAGGCTTGAGGCTTCATGCTTTGGGTGTTTGACCTGGAAACATCCGTTAAAGCGCAAAGTTTAGGGGTATTATACTCTCTAATCACTTGGTTTGCAAATTATTTTATCACCACTTTTGTGCCGTCATCAGTCCAGTTATAGAGGCTTTCCATGTCCTGATAAGACACGTTCACGCAGCCGTGGCTCATGCGCTGGCCGAATTTATTATGCCAGTAGGCGCCGTGAATATACAAGTTGCCCGAAGAACCGCGCTTAAACATCATGTTCCAGCGCGTGTTTGGAAAGTAGTAGTTGGCACCTTTGTAGGTGACCAAAGGCTTTTTCACGATAACCGAATACTCCCCGGCCGGAGTCGGGTGCAGGCGGTCGCCAGTGGAAACTTTGATGGTTTTCAGCAGGTATGGCCCCAGGCTGTAAGTCAGGCTTTGAGTCTTAAGACTGACTTCAATATGTTTTTCCAATTTATCGTTTTGCGGGCTGTTGGGATCGTAATTGTATTTTACCTCCTCGCCGTCCGGATAGCCGTCATTGTCCGTATCTGCCTTGTTGGGATTGGTATGATAAATTTCCAGTTCCTGGGCATCGGTCAGCCCATCATGGTCAGAGTCCCCGTTCATATCCAAGGCCTTGGCCCGCACGGGCAGGAACAGCGCCATGCATATCACAAAAAGCAGGAACTTTGGCTTCATACGCGGTTTTGCAGCCAGTGATAAATGTTCTTTTCCTCGCGCTCCAGCCAGTCGGCATTTGACCGTACCTTCTCCAAAACCTGCCGGACAGTCCTTTGGGCGCCTAAAATTTTGTGTTGTTTAAAGAACTTTTCCAGCTCAACGGCTTTTTTACGGCTGGTAAACACTCCGGCTGCCTTAAGCAGCCGGCTCAAAAGGCCGAGCCCGTCGCCATACCTTTTAACCAGCTCCTTCCAATTTTGGCTGATAAATTTCCAAGCCAAATCGCGGCCAGCGGGGTTCTGAAACACGGCGGCAATAATAAACGGCGCATCTTGGGCTCTTACCTGCCTGGATAAGGCAAAATCCAAAGTCAATTTCAGCAAATGGGTATCGGAAAATTGAGCCAGAGATCTGCCTAAGCGGTCCTGTTCCTCATGGGAAGCGGCCGCCTTGTATTTGGCCAGCAGGGTTGTGTGTACCTTCTTACCGCCCATCCGGGCGGCCAATCCATAAACCACGCCTTTCAGGTTGGCGGGCAAAGGGCGCGAAAAATTTAGTTTGCTTTTCGCTTGGCTTAAGACCTTTTGGTCGCCGTTGGCGCCCAGCTGTGTCAGCACCAAACTGCGAAGCATATGGCGGTGGTGGGTTTCGTTTTTGCCAGCACTCCAGCCAAGCTTCTTGCCAATACCCGAAAACAAGCTCCGGCAAAACGCCAAATAACTTTCATAAGCCGCTGTACCATACAGCAGGCTGCGCAACCGCATTAAGCCGTCCGCCAGCTCCTCCCAGACAATCAGCTCTTCTTCATTTTTATAAGCAAGCGCCAGTTCCAAAACTTTTATCGCAGGCAGTTGGCCGCTTTCGGATAAGGCAAAAGCATCCCGTATCAGGCCCAGGCGGTCAATCGCCGGAAGCTTTTTAGCGCTCACCAGGCGGCCTAGGGATTGAAGATAAGCCACCGGATAACTGACCCGGAGCAGAGAAGTCTCACCCGAATTAAACTTCAACGGGGCCTTGGGTTTTGCCAAATTTTGGCTGCGGCTGGTTAACAGGACTTTGCTGCTGCCGTAAGTCACGGGAACCTGCCAGAGCTGGGAGTTTTTGGCAGCTTGCCTGGATAGCCGGCTAGAATAGAAACGCGCCTGGTCTAAGCGCAAATTTTGCGGCTGTTCTGTCAGTCGGAGTAGCGGATAACCCGGCTGTTTTGTCCAAGTGGCCATAATTTGCCGCACAGGCTTTTTAGAAACTGCTTGCAGGGCCTGCCATAAATCCTCGGTACGGGTATTTTTATAAGCGTGCTTTTTTAAATACCGCCTCAACCCTTCCCGAAAAGTCTTTTCCCCCAGATACTCGGCCAGCATGCGGATAACCGCCGAACCTTTTGCGTAGGAAACTTCGTCGAAAATTTCGCTTATTTCGCCCGGGTGACCGACTTCCACTTCCACGGGATGCGTATTTTCCAAAGCGTCCAAGCGCAGCGCCGCTGACATACGGCCCGATACGTACTGCTCCCACATCCGCCATTCGGGAAACAGAGAATCCACGCATTTATACTCCATATAGCTCGCAAAGCCTTCATTGAGCCATAGATGCGTCCACCAGTGCATGGTCACCAGGTTGCCAAACCACATGTGGGCGATTTCATGTGCTACTACAATGGCGACCCACTGCCGCGTGGCTGCAGACGAGGCGGCCTCGTCTACCAGTAATGCCGACTCCCGGTAAATAATCGCGCCCCAGTTTTCCATAGCCGCAGACGCAAAATCCGGTATGGCAATCATGTCCAGGACCGGCAGCAGTTTCTAAAAAGCCTGT